>NZ_JBSVXG010000020.1:0-49681 GCF_054070595.1 Pseudomonas sp. SDO55104_S430
TGCTAAATACCGAATTTGTGTTCACCACAGATCAAAACTGTGGGAGCGGGCTTGCTCGCGAAGGCGATGCGTCAGTCAACAAAGATGCCGGATATGCCCACGAAAACGGTAGCCATGGTGAAAAGATGGACTTGAGCTAGCGTGAATGGACGGGGTCGCATGCCCCTGTCCTCAAGCCGCGCATCGGAGACGAGTGCACCATGGCATCAAAAAGGAAAACTTCCCGCGAGTCCGCGAGCAAGAACAAATCGAACCCGATCTTCCGTTCCCGCGAGGAACGCATGGCCGACGGCAAGCGATTGCGTGAGCAGTTCCCACGCGAGGAGCACGCAAAGTGGAAGTCGCCGGGGCGACAGCGGGATGTGATCGCGATTCTGGAAAAATCCAACCGCGACCGCCTTAAAGAGTTGGTGCCGATCCGCTACGGGCGCATGTTGCGAACGCCCTTCACCTTTTTGCGCGGATCCGCCGCCTTGATGGCCCACGACCTGGCAATGGGGGCGAACATCGGTGTGAACGTACAGGCCTGCGGTGACTGTCACCTGCTCAACTTCGGCCTGTTCGCCACCCCCGAACGCAACCTGGTGTTCGATCTCAACGACTTCGACGAAACCCTGCCGGCGCCCTGGGAATGGGACATCAAGCGACTGGTCGCGAGCTTTGCCGTGGCGGCGCGCGACGGCGGTGCGAATGACGCCCGGGCGCGCAAAATCGCGGTGGCCTGTGCCCGGTCCTACCGTGAGCATCTGCGGCGCTTTTCCAAGATGAAACCGCTGGAAGTCTGGTACTCGCGCCTGGACGCCGATGAACTGCTGGAACTGGCACCTGACGCCAAGGCCCTCAAGTTTCGCCAGCAACTGTTCGCCCGCGCCCGTGAGCGGGTGATGGAAAGCGTCTTTCCGAAGATTGCCGGACAGGTCGCGGGGCATCCACGCATCGTCGATCAGCCGCCGGTGATTCAGCATGTCGCGGATCCACAATTCATCGAGCGCGTTCACAGCGGTCTTGCGGCCTACCGCGAGAGCCTGTCCGACGAGCGCCGGGTGTTGCTCGACCGCTATCGCCTGGTGGACGCCGCGCTCAAGGTGGTCGGCATCGGCAGCGTCGGTACGCGCTGCTACATCGCCCTGCTGTTCTCGGAGGAAAACCATCCGCTGATCCTGCAGTTCAAGGAGTCGTGCCGCTCGGTGCTGGAGCCCTACGCGGGCAAGAGCCAGTACGACAATCAAGGTCAGCGGGTGGTGATCGGGCAACGGCTGATGCAGTCCTCCAGCGACATTTTCCTCGGCTGGGTACGTGGCCCCGAAGGTTATGACTTCTTCGTGCGCCAGCTGCGGGACATGAAGATGTCGGTGCCGCTGGAGAACATCAACGCGACCCAACTGGAGCGCTACGCGGAGTTCTGCAGCCTGACTCTGGCCCGCGCCCACGCCAAATCCGGCGACTCGGCGACCATCTCGGGGTATCTGGGGAAAAACGAAGTGTTCGATGAAGCGATTGGGGATTTTTCGCTGCTCTATGCCGACCAGACGGAGCGTGATCATGCAACGTTGCTGAAGGCGGCGCGTGCGGGAAAGGTGAATGTGATTTACGAAGAAGAATAAACACAGAAACTGTAGGAGCGAGCATGCTCGCGATGGAGGTCAACGATAACGCGGGCTGTCTGGAAGCCAGCGGTGTCTGAGCCACCATCGCGAGCATGCTCGCTCCTACAGTTGGAGGTTTTTCACATCAGGCTGCGAAGCCACCATCGATCAGCAGATCCGCACCGGTGACGAACGCCGCCTCAGGACTCGCCAGGTAAGACACCATCCCGGCGATTTCATCAGCCTTGCCGTGGCGACGGATCGCCATCAGGTCATGCATGCCGGCGCCGAATTCACTGTTTTCCGGGTTCATGTCGGTGTCGACCGGGCCGGGTGCCACGTTGTTGATCGTGATGCCCCGTGGTCCCAGGTCGCGGGCCAGGCCTTTGACCAGGCCGATCAGCGCCGATTTGCTCATTGCGTAGACCGCGCCGCCGGCGAACGGCATGCGTTGACCGTTGGTGCTGCCGATGTTGATGATCCGGCCGCCCTCTTTCATGTGTTTGGCCGCAGCCTTGGAGGCGACGAACACGGCGCGGACGTTCACGGCGATGGTGCGGTCGAAGTCTTCCAGGGAGAAGTCTTCCAGCAGGCCGGTCAGCAGCACGCCTGCGTTATTGACCAGGATGTCCAGGCGGCCGAAACGTTCGGCGACGCTGTCGATGGCTTTGGTCAGGCCGGCGGGGTCGGAGGCGTCGGCTTTGATGGCGAAGGCCTCGCCACCGCTGGCCTTGATTTCTTCGACCAGAGCTTCGGCGGCGATGGCCGAGGACAGGTAACCGATGGCGACCGTTGCGCCGTCACGAGCCAGGCGGCGTGCGGTGGCGGCGCCGATACCGCGGGAACCACCATTGATGAAAGCGACTTTACCGTTGAGTTGAGCAGTCATGATGTTGTCCTCTGGGTCTGTTTGGGTTGGGTTGTAGCGGGTTGGTGAACACATCATGGCCTTGGTGACTTGTTCTCGGTAGTCGTTAAAATGCACAATCAGTTTCAACCAACGGTATAAGACGCAACCATGACAACCGAACTGAGCAGCTATCTCGATGCCTTCATCTGCGCCGCCGATGAGGGTAGCTTCTCCGCGGCGGCCCGTCGCATGGGGCTCACGCCGGCAGCGGTCAGCAAGAGCGTGGGGCAGCTGGAGGCGCGGTTGGGGGTGCGGTTGTTTCAGCGCAGTACCCGCAGCCTGGCGCTGACGTCCGAAGGCGAGCGCTTGTATGGCCAGGTGCGGCTGCCCTGGACCGAGATCGGCGATGCCCTGACCGATCTGCGCCAAGGTGCGGGCAAGCCTGCGGGCACCCTGAAGGTCTCGATGGCCTACACCGTGGGCCGCGAATACTTCGTGCCGTTAATGGACGAGTTCGTGCGGCGCTATCCGGACGTGGTGCCGGACCTGCATTTCGATAACCGTCAGGTAGACCTGATCAACGATGGTTTCGACGTTGCCATCGGCGGCGGCCTGGAACTGACGGATGCACTGATAGCTCGCGAACTGGCGCACCTGAGAATCGTGCTGGTGGCCTCTGCTGCCTATCTGAAAGAGCATCCAGCGCCCACGCATCCATTGGATCTGACCCGACATCGCGGATTGCTGCGCCGAATGCTGAGCAACGGTCGGCTGGCGCCCTGGAAGTTGAAGAACGACGCCGGTGAAGAAGTGGTGGCCAGCGTGCGTCCGGTGATGGTCTTGAACGACCCGGAAGCCATAGCCCGCGCGGCGTCCACCGGCATGGGCATCGCCCTGCTGCCGATGCCCCACGCCTTGCCGTTCCTGGAACGCGGCGAACTGGTACGCGTGCTGCCCCAGTGGTACGCCGAGGCCTCGCCACTGTCGATCTACTACACCAGCCGCAAACTGCTGCCGGCCAAGGTGCGGGTGTTCGTGGATTACATCGTCGAGGAATTCCGCGCCAGCGGCAGTGCGGCGCGGTTTGCGCAGAAGTAATACATGCCCCGGCTTGCTCGCGATGAACACCGGAACCACAGTTTTTCCTGGGGACGGCGCCTACACTTTCGCGCGTCGCGCAAAGCCGATCTTGATGGCCACCAACATCGGCGCGGCCACCGCGAACAACAGGGTCACGGCGAGGAAGGCGCTGTCAAAGGCGATCACCGTCGCCTGCCCCGACACCGCCCGCCCAAGCAGATTCGTTGCTGCCCGCCCTGCAGCCACCGCGTCCATCCCTTTGCTCATCAACATGCCCGCCGTGGAGGTCAACCGCTCGATCACCGCCGCAGCGCCGGGTGTAACACTGGCGCCGAGGACTGAAACACTGTCAGCCACCTTGTGCTCGATCAGCGTCTGCAAACCCGCCACCCCGAGCAATCCCCCCACCTGACGCCCGGTGCTGAACAGGCCGATCCCGCCCGCCAGCTCACGGATCCCGAGTCCGCCAAAGGCAATCAGGGTGATCGACAGAAACAGGAAACCCAGCCCCAGCCCACGCAGGAGCACCGCAGCCATCATGTCGTCCGCACCGCTTTCGCTGGTCGAGCCCGACAGCATCCACATCGCAACCATGATCATCAGGATGCCAAAGGGCACGGTGGCGAAAGGCGCAACACCGCGCCCCTGGAACAGAAACGCCGCGATCAGCAGCGCCACGACGAACAACCCGCCACTGGGCAGCAGCAACAAACCGGCTTCGGTGGGCGTGAACCCCAGCACCGACAGGGCGAATGCCGGAATCAGGAATGCACTGCCGAACAACGCGGCACCGGCGACAAAACTGACGATGAAAGCGAAGAAGAAATCGCTGGACTGGAACAGACCATAGTCGAGCCAGCCCCGGCCCCGTCTCTGCTGGACGAGGAAAGCCAACAGCGTGACGCCGCCGATCAGGCTCAGCCAGACAATGCGCGGCTCCTCGAACCAGTCCCAGCGTTCGCCCTGGCTGAGCACGTAGGTGAAGCAGAACAGACTGGTCGACATCAACAACAAGCCGATCCCGTCGAACCGCCGCTGTCCGGTGCCGGCAGGCGCCGGGCTGTCCACCATCAGCAACAGCCCGCTCGCCGCCAGACTCAGCGGCACCACACTGAAGAAGATCCACGTCCAGTCCTGGCTGTCGATCAGCCAGCCTTGCAGCGCCGGGGCAAAGGTCGCGGGGGCGACCACCGCGCCCATGGCGAACAGCGCCTGGAGGATCGGCTGGCGGGCGCTGGAAAAGGCGAAAAAGACCAGCGTCTGGCCCGCCACCAGCACGGTGCCGCCGGCCAGGCCCTGGAGACTGCGCAGCAGAATCAACAGGTCCAGCCGCGCGCTGACCGCGGCGATCCCGCAGGCCAGTCCCATCACCAGCACCGCGCCGATCACCACCCGGCGCGGATCGAAACGCTGCAGCAGCCACGCGGCAGTCATGAAGCCGATCAACTTGCACGCGGTGTAGCCGACATCCAGCCAGGCGAACTCATCCGGTGTGGCGTAGGTGTCGCCGAGGATGTCGCTGCGGCCGATGGTCAGCACCGTGCTGGCGATGGCTTCCGTCAGCGCAGCCAGGATAATTCCGGTCATGAGCAACAAGCCCGTCGTACGGCTTTGCAGACTGGCGGCTGCGGTGTTCATGACTCGTCCCCATGCGCCACATCGACCCGAGCCGACAGCCCCGGCACGATGCGCCCGGGCAGCGGGTTGTTGGCCAGGCGAATCTTCACCGGCACGCGCTGCACCACCCGCACGAAGTTGCCGGTGGCGTTATCGGCCGGCAACAGGCTGAAAGCAGAGCCGCTGCCCGGCGCGAAGCTGTCGACCACACCCTCAAGGGCCGTGTCGGGATAACCGTCGACCCTGACCTTCACTCGCAGGCCGGGGCGGATACCTTCGAGCTGGGTTTCCTTGAAGTTGGCGACGATCCACACGTTGTCGACCGGCACGATATCGAGCAGGGAACCCCCGGGCGTCACGTACCGCCCAAGCCGGATCTGCCGGTTGCCGATCACGCCATCCACCGGCGCGCGCACTACGGTGTGATCAAGATCGATCCGGGCCAGATCACGGGCGGCTTCGGCCTGGGTCACCGCCGCCACCGCGGCCTCGCGCTCGGCCACCAGCACGCCGATCTGTTGTTGCTGCGCCTCGACCGTAGCCGAGGCCGCCGACACCGAGGCTTCGGCCCGGGAACGCGCGGTGCCGGTTTCATCCACCAGGGCCTGGCTGACCGCGTTGCTGACGATCAGCTTACGGCTGCGCTCGTGGGTCTTGTTCGCCATGTTCATGTCGGCGTTGGCCGAGCGGCGCTGGGCTTCGGCCTGACGGATCAGCGCACGCTGCAACTGGATCTGCGCATCGACGTGGGTCAGCCGCGCCTGGGCGGCACTGACATTGGCGGCGGCCTGGGCGAGCCGCGCGCGATAGTCGCGGTCGTCGATGCGGAACAGGACGTCGCCGGCGCGCACGGTCTGGTTGTCCTCGACCTCAAGCGCCGTGACATAGCCCGCAACCTTGGCGGCGAGCGAGGTGACGTCACCCCGGACGTAGGCGTTGTCGGTGGATGTCACGCCGCTGTAGAACGCCATGCTGCCCCACGCCGCCGCGGCCACCACGGCACCGATGCACAGCAACACGCCGATTTTTTTGCTTTTGCCGGGCCGCGCGCTGACCGTGGCGGTCTCGCTGCCGGCACCGGGGGCCATGGCGGTCTTATCCTGGAGGCTGTTCATGTTTAGTCGCCCTCTCAATTCCCGGCCTGAGCCATCGACCGACCGAGCCAATCCTCGAAATGAATGGATCCCAAAAGCGGGTCCCGGCCCGGTGTCAGCGATTGATCGTCAAGCAACGCACCGAAGTAGCGCGCATGAACGTCCGGCACCACTTTGCGTTCGTCCCGGGTGATGCGCAGGAAGCGGCGGATCAGCTCATCGAGCGGCATCGCCTCGGGGCCGGCGATTTCCACGGTGCCGTTGACCGGCGGTTTCAAGGTGATATCCGTCAGCGCCTGCGCCACATCGTCCGAGGCCATCGGCTGGATCAGTGCCGGCGACAGGAAGATCTGCTCGCCGACCGTGGACGACTGCGCGATGCCGCCGACAAATTCGAAGAACTGCGTGGCCCGAAGCACCGTGTAGGGCACGGCCGAGGCTTCGATCATCTGTTCCTGGGCGACCTTGGCCCGGAAGTAGCCGCTCTCGGGCAGGCGCTCGGTGCCGACCACCGACAGCGCGACGTGATGGCGAACGCCTGCGACCGCTTCCGCAGCCAGCAGATTGCGTGTCGAGTCCTGGAAGAATTCGAGCACCGCCTGATCTTCCCAGACTGGGGCATTGGATACGTCGACCACGACCTCCGCGCCCACCAGTGCCTCGGCCAGACCTTCGCCGGTAACGCTGTTGACACCGGTTCTGGGCGACGCGGCGAGCGCTTCGTGACCGCGCTCACGCAGGTTTTTCACGAGTTTGGATCCGATGAGGCCGGTGCCTCCGATGACGACGATCTTCATGGCTGCTCTCCAGGGGGGCGACGGTCATCATTTGCCGTCGGGACAGGTGCAGATTGCTCCAGCGCCTTGGGCAAGTCCTTGCGGGGGCCTTGAGTTTCCCTTTGAAGAGTCTTGGATTTTCGTCCAACGCCTGCCTGCCGTATGATCGACAGCATGCACTTACGCCAGCTCGGACACGGAGTCGAGGGCATCCGCACAGGGGATTCTGACTTTGCCATTCGTGTTTGAAGATTTCGTACTCGATCAGGAGCGCCGGGAGCTGACCCAGCGCGGCCAGGTCGTGACCGTCGGGCCCCAGGTCTTCGATCTGTTGTCGCTGCTGGTCAGCAACCACGAGCGTGTGGTCAGCAAGGACGACCTGCTCAAGGCGGTGTGGGCCGGGCGCATCGTTTCGGAATCGACCATCACCAGCCACATCAACGCGGTGCGCAAGGCCATCGGCGATACGGGTGAGGAACAGCGCCTGGTGCGCACGGTGGCGCGCAAGGGCTATCGCTTCGTTGGCCAGCTCAAGGCGGATGAATCGGAGCCCTTGAGCGAGGTGCCGGACGTTGAAGAGCCCGCGCCGTTCGACCCAGCGGCACCTGCGCTGGTCCTTCCAGACAAACCCTCAATCACCGTCCTGCCGTTCCACAATTTGAGTGGCGATCCGGAGCAGGAGTATTTCGCCGACGGCATGGTGGAAGACATCATCGCCGCCCTCTCGCGCATCCGCTGGCTGTTCGTCATCGCGCGCAATTCCAGCTTCACCTACAAGGATCGTTCGATTGATGTCAAAGGCGTCGGCCAGGAACTCGGCGTGCGCTATGTGCTGGAAGGCAGCGTGCGCAAGAGCGGCAACAAGGTGCGCATCACCGGGCAACTGATCGATGCCAGGAGCGGCACGCACATTTGGGCCGAACGCTTCGAGGGACTGCTCGATGACATTTTCGAGTTGCAGGACCAGATCGCCGAAAGCGTGGTCGGCGCCATCGCGCCCCAGCTCGAACGGGCGGAAATGGAGCGCGCCAAGCATAAGCCGACCGAGAGCCTGGACGCTTACGATTACTACCTGCGCGGTATGGCCAGATTGCATGTCGGCAGCCGGGAGGCGCTGGAGCAGGCGCTGCCGATGTTCTACAAGGCCATCGAGCTGGATCCGGAGTTCGCCTCGGCTTACGGCATGGCCGCCTGGTGCCATTTCTGGCGCAAGTTGAATGGCTGGATGACTGACCGCGACCGCGAGGTCACCGAGGGCGTGCGACTGGCACGGCTGGCGGTGGAAATGGGTCGCGACGATCCGGTTGCGCTGACCCGTGCCGGGCATGCGCTGGCCCATCTGACCGGCGATCTGGATGGCGGCATCGCCCTGCTCGACCGCGCCCGGCTGCTCACGCCCAATCTGGCGTCGGCATGGTTTCTCGGCGGCATTCTGCGCACGCTGCGCGGCGACAGCGAATCGGCCATCAAGGACCTGACCCACGCCGCACGCCTGAGCCCCGTGGACCCGGAGATGTTCAGAATGCAGGTGGGCATGGCCCTCTCGCACTTCTTCGCCGGGCGTTATGAATGCGCCACGGAATGGGCGGAAAAAGCCCTGAGAAACCTCCCGACCCTGTTGCCCGCCGCAGCCCTGGTGACCGCCTGCCATGCCCTGAGCGGACACATGGACCAGGCGGCACAGGCAATGGAGCGCCTGCATGAACTGGATCCCGGATTGAGGCTCTCCAGGCTCAAGGATTGGCTGCCAATCAAGCGCCCGGAAGACCTCGAACGGTTCACCGAAGGCCTGCGCCTGGCGGGGCTGCCGGAGTGACCCCGATCCCTGTAGGAGCGAGGCTTGCCCGCGAAGAGGCCGGCACACCCAACATCAACGTCGGCCGACATAACGCCTTCGCGGGCAAGCCTTGCTCCTACGGTCGTCGGGATAACGTTGGCAGCCTGACACCCCGCAGCACCTGATCAACCATCCTTAAAGAGGAATACTCAGCTTGATCCAGTAGGCGTTTCCGTCTGGACGGTTGCGTACCTGGGTTTCGTTTTGCCATTTGGCTGTAAGGAACCAGCCCTGGTTGCTGGTGTATTTAATCGAAGGACCAATGGCAAGGCTGCGACTCTTGTTGTCCTCTATCCGCTCGCCGTCCTGGCGATCGTCGGTGGTTTGCCACAGGGTATAACCACCCACACCGAGCACCCAGCCGTTGCCCATCCCCCAACCCACGGAGTAATCCATGTGCAGGGCCTGGCCAGAGCGATAGTTCGTGGCGGGGTTTTCAAAGTTGAAGTCGTACATGGTCTTGACGTCGACGTTCAGGCCATCGGGGTCTATGTACGCCAGCGCCGCCACAGGTTGCAGCACCCAGTAGTTGCGACCGGTGTTGGCCAGATCATTGCGATCGTATCTGCCGGTGGGCGCGATGGTATCGACAGCAAAGATCGCGTGCATTTTCTCGCTGTAGTGGTAACCCAGTGCCGGCGCGAAAATCATGTCGCCCAATCCGCGTTTGCTTTGCGACTGATCATCGATGCTGACTTTGACATCCACCAGCGGCGCAATGACGTGAAAACCCAATTGGCCGCCGAGAATCTTCTGCTCGGACACCCAGATCAGACGACCGGCGATACAGTCTGCCCGCAGGTTGAAGTCCATCGGTAACGCTCGACCGTCGTTGCCGCGAAAGGTATCGGCCTCGTAATGGCTGAGAAATACCTGACCGTACAAACCCGGCGGTGGCATCGCACCCGCCATGTAGGTTTCTGCGCCCAGAGGGTATGAAGAACCGCCACCTTCGCTGGCATTCGCCAGAGCGCAACTCATGGCCACGCAGGTAAAACCGGTGAGTTTGAACAACGAGTTTCGATTCATGTTTAAGCCTTCTTATTATTTTTGTTCGGGCGCACGGCAAAGTACCGCGACAACATCAAGGCGATTTGGATAACGTTTACGAACAGAGACTTGCACAAAGCCCCAGGAAAACTTCCAGAGTTTTTATAAGACTGAACTACAAGAATGTCACTACCCAAAAAGATCTCTTCCAGCGAAGTGCAACACCGTGCAGATCGACATGAAAACGCTGAGAGAAAGACATGCCACGCCTGAAAACACTCAAATAAAACCAGAAAAATCAATAGCTTTTGAACCATGATAGCCATTCAAGCCTGACGCAAAACCTTGAACATCCGACACACAAAAAACCAGGCGTTCGTAATCCCTGAACTTTGCGTACAAGTAAAACCTTCACTAGCGAAATAACCGTGCATTCATTCACTTCCAAACAGGCATTTCTTTAAAACTTGCAAAACCCATAAGGCAGGCCGCCAGAATTAAACCAATCAAACACCTGATCGTCCAAAACTCTGAACGCTATGTTCCGTACCTCAATCTTGTGACCGATGACTCAACACGTCAGCCTCGATGCGTATTCAGCAACCACCAAGGTCAATAACAATGAATCAACTGACTTGCCTGCCTCAGGATGCGGTGCTTTGGGGCTCGAACATCCTGGCGGACGCCGTTTCCCGCTTTGGCGACTATGGCATCGAGCGTCCGATCACTTTCACCGTCGCGCCGCTCAATCATTTGAACGAGACCAGCCTGCAACCTCACATTCGCCAAGGTGTGGGCGTTTTCACCGAGTTGCCGGCGCATGTTCCGGATGTGGCGGTGCAACTGGGCCTTGAGGCGTGCCTGCGTCTGGGCGCCAAGTCGATCATTGCCTTGGGTGGCGGCTCGGTACTCGACGCAGCCAAGGCCGTGTCTTATCTGCACTTTCAGCAAACCGGCCGTTTTCTGCCAATTGCGGCATTACCGACCACCCTGTCCGGTTCGGAGTTTTCGCATTACTTCGGCATCACCGAAACCGGCGGCAAGGTGAAATTCAAACGCAGCTATGCCATTCGCGAAACAACGCCGAAAGTGGTAGTGATCGATCCGATCCTGTTGCTGGATACACCCCGTTCATTATTGCTTTCATCCGCGATCAAAGGCATGGACCACGCGGTGGAAGGCATGCGCAAGGTCCGCGTTGACCATCCACACGCGATCATGTCGGCCAGTGGCTTGCAGCGTTTCTTCACTGTTCTGGAGCGCTGGCCGCAAGCGCTCGAAACCCGCCGCGCCATCGACCATGGCCTGGTCACTTCCCACGACTTGCTGCAACTGCAACTGGCCGCGTGGCAGTGCTACTTCTCACCAGCGTCAGTGATTTACGGGCTCAGCCATCGAATCGGACATATTTTGGGCGGCACCTTTGGTCTGCCCCACAGCATGACTTCCTGCATCACCCTGGCGCCGGTCATTCGTGCGTGTGCCGAGTTCTACGGCAACAAGCTCGACATTCTTTCACCGGCAACCAACGGCTCAGCCGCCGAGCAACTGGCCGAGCGAATCGACAATCTGGTGGTCAGCCTTGGCCTGCCAAATCGCATCGGCAGTTTCGACATCGATAAATCACAACTGGGCAAGATCGCTCAGTTGCTCAAAGCCAATTATCCGAACGAAGTCGATGATCTGGGCGCGAATGCGTCGATGAAACTTGAACTGCTACTGGAGCGCCTGTGGTGAGTGCTCGTATTGTCGGGTTGCGCGAGGCCGCGGACGCACTGGAGGATCGGCACATTACGGCGAGCTCGTTGATCGAGCAGTCAATCGCCATCGCGCAGGCCACCCAGCCGACAGTGAATGCGTTCGCCAGCATCGCCCGAAACTCGGCGCTGGAAGCCGCGGCGCGAAGTGATCAGTGTTTTGCACTCGGCACCCAAAGGCCACTGGAAGGCCTGCCGATCGGGGTCAAGGACCTGATCGATACCCGGGACCTGGAAACCCGTTACGGGTCAGCCGCCTACCTCGGCCATGTGCCTTCAGAGAACGCTCAGATCGTGCAGAGACTGGTCGAGCAAGGCGCGATCATCATCGGCAAGACCACTACCCATGAATTCGCCTGGGGAGTCACAACCGCCAGTCGCGCGTTTGGCGACACGCTCAACCCTCTCGATCCACGCTGCATTCCCGGGGGTTCGAGCGGCGGTGCCGCTGCGGCGATTGCCTGCGGTGCCATCGCCGCGGGCCTTGGCACCGACACCGGTGGCTCCGTACGAATTCCCGCGGCGATGTGCGGTGTGACCGGCTTCAAACCGACCTGGGGCGCGTTCCCCACCCAGGGCATTTTTGCCCTGGCGCCGAGTCTGGATCATCCGGGTCTGCTCGGCGCCGGGGTGTCCGACGTCGTGTTGCTGGCGCAAGCGCTGGGCATCGCGTTGCCGGATGCCGGCGCAAGCGTGTCGCCGCGTTTCGGCCTGATTCGTCAGGTCGATCCGGTGCCCTTGAGCACGGCAGTGGCTCAGGCGTTCGAGCAGGCCGTGAGCCAAGTGAGCGAGGTCTACAGCTGCGACGACGTCGATAGCGCCGGGCTGTTCCAAGGCACGTTTCAGGCATTCGCCACGATCGTTCTGACCGAGGGTGGTGTGACGCACTTTTCACGCCATGACTGGGGCTTCATCAGCCAACACTATGGCGCAGAGACCGTGGAGCGGCTGGAACGGGCAAGGCATGTGGTATTGAGCGACTACCTGAACGCGCAGCAGGTGCGCCGACTGTTCACCGCAAAACTCGCCCATGCCATGGCCGATGTCGACTATCTGCTGCTGGCAACCTGTCCCTGTACTGCGCCATTGGTGGGACAGTCCACCCTGACCATCGGTCATTGGCAAGGGACCGTTCGTGAAGCGCTGATGACCTACACCGCGCCCTTCAACCTCGCCGGTTTCCCGGCGATCTCGATTCCGTTGCCCTTGCGTTCCGCGGACCAGCGCCTGCCTGCCGCATTACAGATCGTCGCGCGGCCCGGAAATGATGGTGGGCTGCTGCAGGTGGCGATGAAGTTGGAGCGTTTGCTGGCTGGCTTCGGCTGAAAATCCATGCGGGAGCGGACTTGCCCGGGAAGAGGCCGGCACATTCAATGCCCAAGTCGCCTGACTCTTCGCCATCGCAAACAAGCTCGCTCCCGCGGGGTGTGCATCGTCAGAAGACTTACTCGTCCTCGAATGTAGTGACTTTCGGGATCTCCACGGCGAGAAAATCGATCAGTGCCCGCACCGCCGGAAGCAGCCCGGTCCGATAGGGCATCAGCGCCGTCATGCGTGCGTCGGCGACCATCCATCCCGGTAGCACCCGACGCAGGGTACCGTTCTTCAGTTCTTCCTTGCAGATATAGCCCGGCAACGCCGCGATCCCCAGGTTCGCGCAGGCAGCTTCCTTGGTGGAAATCATGTCATTGCTCTGGAAGCGCGGTGCGATCGGCACGCTGGTGTCCTGACCCGAGGGCCCCCGCAACTGCCATTGCGACGGCCCTCCCCGCACGATCGAAATCGTCGCGTGCTGCGCCAGATCTTCCGGATCGGCCGGTACGCCCGCTTTCTCCAGGTACTCAGGCCCGGCAAACAGGAACCATGGCACGCTGGCAATTGCGCGTTGTACCAGGGAAGAATCCTGCAATGGCGAAATATGCCCGCGAATCGCCAGGTCAAACCCTTCGCCGACGATATCCACCAGGCGGTCGGTGGAAATTTCCACGATCTGCACTTTGGGGTAACGGGTAAGAAAGGTCGGCAGCAAGTCGCGCAGGGCGAACTGGGCGATTTCCACCGCAGTGGTGATACGCACTACTCCGCTGGGTTCGGCCAGCCGCTGGCGCACCGCCTCTTCGGCGACGTCCGCGCTGTTGAGCATGGCGATAGCGTACTGATAGAACTCGGAGCCGATATCGGTCATGCCGAACTGGCGCGAAGTGCGGTTGATCAGGCGCACGCCAAGGTACGCTTCCAGTTCGTGAACCCGATGGCTCAGCGTCGACTTGGGCAGTCGCAGGCTATTGCCGGCTGCGGTGAATCCACCGCGATCGACCACCTGAACGAAGTAAAAGACATCTTTCAAATCCAGCATCCGGACTTACCTGCACCGCATCAAGATGAAGAAAAACCGAGGACGGTCGCCTGAAGATTCGATCCCCGATATTTGCCGCTGTCTGTCGTAAAAATAGCGCCCCGGCAATCGTCACTGCCCGATCATAGGTTTGTGACCACCTGACGACAATGACAGTTATTCTGGCAGTTTTTCAGGGGTACTTTTTGCCAGTATCGTTCGCCATTCCGGGACTTAACGTGCAGCCTGACCAACTTCTCAGCCCCTGTGCGCAACCCTAGAATTTTCCTGATCCTCGCCAGTTGACTGGCATTTGCGAACACGACCAGGAAAATAATAATGAACAAGATCCTCGATACCGCGAGCCTCGAATCCACCGTCACTCCCGCCGGCCAGACGCCCTACAGCGCCTGGATGCAGACCGATGTGCTGCATTCGTTGCAGACGCCGGTCAGCGAGCATCCGGGTGAACACGCCTGGATCGCCCACGTGCAAGTGTCCGAACTTTACTGGATGCTCATCGTCAAGGAGTTGCAGACGGCGCAACGCCAATTGCGCGCAAATGACCTGACGCTGACTTACCGCACGCTGTTGCGGGTGGTGGCCCACCAGGAGGTGCTCGATGCCAATTGGCGCTCGATCGACTGGATGACGCCGAACGACCTGATGGCGATTCTCTCGAAGGCCGCGGCGACCTATGGCCAGGACACTGCACTGCAAGGCTGGACCTATCGACACATGGTTTATCTGCTGGGGATCAAGCAGGCCGAACACCTTCAGCACTTCACCCCGCAACCGCAGCGCCTGGCACAACTCCAGCAGGCGCTGGCCGAGCCAAGCCTCTACGACGATCTGCTCGCCTATTTCAGCCGCATCGGCATGGAAGTGCCCAAGGCGACTCTCGAGCGCGATTTCACCGCGCTCTATGTGCCAAGCGAAGCGATCGAAAAAATCTGGCGGGACATTTATGCCGGCCCTGACATCAACATCCAGCTCCAGCAGATCGGCGAAACCCTTGCCGATATTGCCGAGGGGTTCAGTCAGTGGAAATACCGCCATTTGATGGCCACGCGCCGGACTTTCGGTGCCCGCCCCGCGTACTTCGGCACCGAGGGACTCGCCTGGCTGGCGCCGACCCTGGACGAAATTCCGTTCCCGGAACTCTGGTCGGCCAGGACTTTCATCGGCAACCCACCGACAGGGTGCCCACACATGGCCAGGCACAAGAACTGAGAGCGCGCTTCTACAGGGTGATCCGCGCACCACCCTGACGTAGGAGCGAGGCTTGCCCGCGAAGGGGGCGGCACATGCGGCCCCATACTGACACACCGCCTTCGCGGGCAAGCCTTGCTCCTACGGGACTAGTTCATTGAACAGTCCTTCAGACCGACGAAATAGTCGGACGGTGGCAGTGATTCGATAGACGCACCGATGGCTTCACGGCACAACGAAGGGCGCTCGGTCAGTGCCTCGAAATACCGCTCGACGTTCGGCAAGTCGTTCCAGAGTGAAGCCAGCCCCAGATAAGCCATTCGGATCAGATTGACGCCCCAGGCGACGTCAGCGAGCGAGAACTCATGACCATTCAGGTATGGGAACGATTGCCCACTCAGAGACCGATCCAGTTCCCTCAATAGATCGCTCGCCGTCTGCCGTGCAGCGCGTTGGAATTCGGCGTTATGGCATACCCTTTTGCCTCCATTTTCCTTGGCGATCTTCGCCTGATACGCGGCCACCAACTCGGCGTCCCCGGCATTGTTGGCAGCCAGTGCCTGCAGGGCCGTGACCTTGTAGTCGTACACCGTTTCCATCACCGACTTGAGACTTTCCGGCCGCCGATCGGCATCCGGATGAAAACCATAGAGCAATGCGGCGTTCGGCAATTGATCGACGATGCTGACCTGGCGCATCACCTCGGCGCGGGCTTGGGCAACCACCGGCAAGAGTTGCACCGGCTCGCGGGATATTTCATCGAGATAACAGCAGATGCGCTTGGAGTCCGCGATGACCCGTCCGGCCTCATAATCGATCAGCAGCGGCACTGCACAGGGATCGAAACCTTCGGTCTCCACGGAAGTGCGCCCGCTGTAGCCGCTGACCAGCGCCTGCCCCATTTCTCTGCCGGCGATCAGGCGCAAACGCACGTAGGCGGGATTGTAGTGCTCCGCCGCAATCACGCCGTCGGCCCCCATCGCACACAGGATGACCATGTCATTGGAACGCCAGGACAGACGCTTCTCGTGCAACACCGTACGAACCTTCTGCGAACACAATGAACTGGCGGCATGGAACAGTTCGAACCGCGGATTGCGCTCATCACCCACGAGGGTACTGCGACCGGGGTCGAGCATGCCCGCACGGACGCTGGCGGCCATGTGCCTGAGTTGGTCGATCGTTGTAGCCATATCTGCTTTTTCGAGATTCACAACAGTCACTCCTGCGCTTGAGGTTTTGGGTTCAGTAGAGGATCGAGTGAGTTGAAAGCGGGTGTCATTTGCCTCACCGGCAGCCGCCTTTACAGGCAGCTTCCAGCCACAGACAAATCCGGTACGATAGGAAATGTTTCAGCCTCTGGACCGCGGTTTGAGCAGGGTCACAGGGCGATCTTTTTTCTTGTTGGAGCGACCATCTTGCGACTCTATGACAGCCGAATGTCGGGCAACTCCTGGAAGGTACGCATTCTGCTCAATCAGCTGGGGCAACCGTACGATCGCATCACTCTGGATCTGGCCAAGGGAGAAACGCATACCCCCGAGTTCCAGCGACTCAACCGTTTTTCCAGAGTGCCGGTGCTGCAACTGGACGATGGCCGGACCATTGTCGAATCCGGCGCCATCCTTCTGTATCTTGCCCAGGGCAGCCGTTACCTCCCGGACGATCCCTGGTTGCGCGCGCAGGTAACCGGGTGGTTGTCGTTCGAACAGGGTGATCTGCAAAAGCCGTTGGCGCTGTGTCGCGTCTACCATTTGAAAGGTCTCGCAGAACAGATGGCCCCGCAGATCGAGCAAATGCACAACGAGGGCTATCCCGCGCTGGCGAAACTCGATCAATGGCTGAGCGGGCATGACTGGCTGGTTGGCGACGACTACACCGTGGCGGACCTCGGTGTATTCGCTTATGTCTCCCTGGCCACCGCAGGTGGTTTCGACATGCGCCCGTTCACGGCCATTGAACAATGGATCGCGCGGGTAAAAAACCAACCGGGATGGATCGACTTGCTGCCGGTGGAGTAAGCGGCAAGCCGTTTACTCCACCGCACCTTGCACCTCAGGCCAGGGCCGCCTCGGCAACCGGTGCCGCGCAACGCAGCGACCGGGCAACAGAGGCCACACGGCGCCCCTGATATCGGGCGACGGCCAGATGATCCTCATCCGGCGTCAGCGTATCAAGCACCGACACATGGGTTGCGCCATAGGGCGTACCAGCCTTGAACATCGACGGATCGGCATACCCCAACGGCACGATAATCAACCCCAGGTGAGCCATCGGCGCATAGATCGACAGCAGGGTCGACTCGTTGCCGCCGTGTTTGGAGGACGTAGACCCAAACACCGAGCCCGCCTTGCCGTTGAGCTTGCCGGCAAACCACAGGCCTCCAAGGCCATCGATGTAGGCCTTGAGTTCCGAAGAAATCGAACCGAACCGCGTCGGCGTGCCGAAGATGATTGCATCGGCCCATTCGGCGTCGGCTTCAGTCGGCTTCTCGTACTTGGCGTTCATCGCTTCGGCACTCTCGAACCAGCCTGGAACCTGCTGCATCACTTCAGACCCCACAACTTCGCGGGCCCGACGCAGGCGCACTTCGGCCCCCTCCGCGACGGCGCCCGAGGCAATGGCATCGGCAAGGATTTCAGTGGAACGGGTGCGCGAATAGAACACGATCAGCACTTTTGGTTTTGACATGATGGAACCTGTACGGGAGTGATATTGAACAGCGACGCCTCGACGGCGCCGCTGGATAAAAGGTGAATACCAACTGGTCAGACGGAGATCGGTTCCAGCCGGCTGAGCAGTTCTTCCTTGCGTTCGCTCAACCACGAAGGCGTCTGGAATTCAGCGCCCAATTCGTCCGCCGCCTCATCGATGGTGAAACCGATGTCGGTAGTCGCTGCTTCGAACATAACGCCGCCGGGCATCTTGAAATACATCGAGCGGAAGTAATTGCGATTGACCGATTCGGAGGTATCGATATGCCCCATGGACATCAACTTGTCCTTGAGCGCCATCTGCTGATCGACACTGTCCACCGCAAACGCAACGTGGTGGATCGTGCCTTCGCCGTAGATCGACGAGCCTTGCAGACGATCAGGCTCATGCTGGAATTCGACCACGGTGCCCGGCGCGCCGCTGGCGGTTTCAAAGCGGTGATACTGGCCATGCTCGCCGGCGTAGCGGAACTCCAAGGCGTCTTTCATGAAGATGATCGACTCGGCGACTTCGCGCAGTGACAGGGTGATGCTGTGCACGCCGCGGATGGCGAACGCTTCGGGAATATCGCTGGCAATGCAGGGTGGACGGCTGTCCTGGTCGGAGGCGACCAGATCGAATTCGATGCCGCACGGATGGTAAAAACGCTGGCGGATTTCGCCGAAGCGCGTGACCGTTTCCTGGTCATATGGCACGCCAAACTCGGCGAAACGCGCACGCCAGAAATCAAGGGAGTCTTTGGGAACCGAGTAGTTGATGACCCGGATCTGCCCCGATCCCGGGCGGGCTTTCACGCCGCGCTGACGGAACGGGAACGACGTCACCAACGTGCCGGCATCCCCTTGCGGGTTGCCGTAATACAGGTGGTATATGGGTTCGTCACCATCAAGCAGGACCGTCTTCTTGATCAGGCTCTGACCCAGCAGCTTCACGTAGAAATCAACGTCCTCTTGCGCACCGGCAACGCCGGCAGTCAGGTGGTGGAAGCCTTTGATCGCTGTCATGTGGTTCTCCAGTTTTCTTTTGGACAAGCAGGGGCCGCAACGCCATCGGGCGCCGTGTGCCGGTTAGCGGTTTTGTCGCCGACGTCAGTCGTCGATGAATGTCGTGAAATCGTCCACTTCAAGCTTGGCGATGGTCATTCGGTTTTCCGCCAGGCTGTTGTCGGCCCATCCAAGTGACATGCCGGCGACGACCATCTGGTCATCGGGGAGATTGAGTTCGGCGCGCAACAGCGGATGCTGCAGCGACCAGATTTGCTGCGGACAGGTATCCAGTCCGCGCCCCTTGGCGGCCAGCATCACGTTCTGCAGGAAGCAGCCGTAACAAAGAAAGCTGGCCCACTCCAGGCGGCGATCCATGGTGAAGATGATGCCCACCGGGGCATCGAAAAACCGGAACTGACGCTCGACGTCCCTGCGCCGTCCTTCCTTGTCGCTGCGACAGCATCCCTGGGCATCACCCAGTTGGCCGCGGAAGGTGTGAAAGCGGGTCTTGTAGGGGTCGTGCAGTTGCGTGGGGAAGAACGGATATTCCGGCGTCTGGCCTTCCGGTGAAGCGCGATAGGCCTCCACTGCAGCCTTGGTAATGCGTTCACGCGACTGCCCGGTGATGACGTAGCAACGCCACGGCTGGCTGTTGCTGGAGCTCGGCGCGTGTTTTGCCGCCGACAAAATGTCCCTCACCATCTCCATCGGTACTGATCGATCCAGAAAACCACGTTTCGCACTGCGTTCGCGAATCAGATCATCAATGAACAGGCCACTCGGCATTTTCTGTCTCCTTATTATTAGAATGGAGTCTCAGCGTTTCCCGTTTATGGCGTCTGAGTTTTGTTGCTCTTGCTGACTGCCTTGGGTGTGACCAGAGCATATGAGCCTTCCACCGGACGGAGAAGACGCTGCGTTTGTACGCATGGTTGCGGATTTGTGGACGATCGGATGAGCCCCTGAGATCCGTGACGCAGCGCCTGCGACGTCCTTGATCGTTTATCCTGTGCCGACTGTTTCCAGCTGGAGCAACCCGTGCCGCCCCTTACTGCCCGCGAGATTTATCAGCAATTGCGCGACGTAGCCCTGGAAGTCCGCCTTCTGAAAAGACTGGATGAAGGCTGCGGATCCGGCCCGGTACGGGTCGATATCGAAGGCTGGCAATTGACTCTGGATGTGGACGGCAGGCACTTGCGGCACTGCCTGCATTGTCAGAGCCCGGAGGGGCGGGTGTTCGATGGCGGGCGGCGTTTCGGCACCGATCCGGTGAGTCTGCTCAGCACCTGGGAGCTGGCGCAGATCGAGCGTCTGCTCGCCGCCGGCTGACCCGCCGGTTCATTTGTGTATCGACAACGACACTCTTGAACTATCGTTCATCTGGCTCGGCTGTGTTACATAACGGCCTGAGTGCTCACGTGTCCAAGAGGTTTGCTTATGTTTCACGCCCTACGTCTGCCGCAATTCCTGACCTGCGCCCTGACCTGCCTGCTCGCCGGTACCGTCCACGCCGCCGCGCCCTCTCCGGCACCTGAAACCTTGAAACCGTTGCTGGCCACGATCAATGAGCGCCTGAACATCGCCGATCTGGTGGCGCTGACCAAGTGGGACAGTGGCAAACCGATCCAGGACACCGCACGCGAGGCGCTGGTGATTTCCAACGCCAGGCAGCAGGCCATCGAGCACAAGCTCAATCCGGATGAAGCCGCCGATCTGGTCGCCGCCCAGATCGAGGCGAACAAGCTGGTGCAATACGGCCTGATCGCGCAGTGGCAAGCTGCGCACCGCGCACCCGATATGCCACGCCCGGACCTCAACAAGCTGCGGCCGAAGCTGGACAAGCTGCAAGTGTTGATGTTGCGTCAATACGCCGCCTTCGTCCCCTACCGCGTCGACCCCGAATGCCCGGTCTGGCTGGCCGAACAACGCTCCGGCCTGATCAAGGACGCCCTGCATGGCCAGGCGCTGATCCGCGCTACCGGCGAGTTGTGCGTCACCGACCAATAAACACCTCGGTACCTGTGGGAGCGAGCCTGCTCGCGATGGTCGTCAATGATGAAGCTGGAGGCCTGATGCCCCGCGGTGTCCGGGCGTCCATCGCGAGCAAGCTCGCTCCTACAGTGGGGGGCGTGCATCGACCATTGACTGCGTCAATAGTCACCATTAACTCAATGAAGTTCTCTTAAAAACTGCGCGGCGTAACATCTGCTCCATACCAACCAAGAACACCCCCGGAGCACAAGATCATGAAACGCCAGACCCTTCTCAGCATCGCTTTCTCGGTTTTCGCAGTTAACGCTTTCGCCGCTACCTCCGTTCAATCTGTAGTCGCTGAAGGCGGCTCGGATCGTCTGATCGAAAGCCGTGTGGCTGAAGGTGGTTCTGACCGCCTGCAACAGAATCGTGTTGCCGAAGGTGGCGCTGATCGTCTGTTGGAAAAACGTAATGCAGTAGCTGCTGATGGCTCGGATCGTTTGAAAGGCAACGAAGTTGCCGCTGATGGCTCTGACCGTCTGCACGGCAACACCGTCGCTGCTGATGGCTCCGATCGTCTGAAAGGCAACACCGTCGCAGCAGATGGCTCCGACCGCCTGCACGGCAACACCGTCGCAGCCGATGGCTCTGATCGTCTGAAAGGCAACACCGTCGCCGCTGATGGCTCCGACCGCCTGCACGGCAACACCGTCGCAGCCGATGGCTCGGACCGCTTGCACGGCAACACCGTCGCAGCAGATGGCTCTGACCGTCTGCACGGCAACACCGTCGCCTAAAATCTTCGCGTCACCGCAACACCCAAAAAGCCCGGCCTGATCAGCCGGGCTTTTTGTTGTTTGTACGTTCTTGAAGTAAATCGACAACCCTGTGGGAGCGAGCCTGCTCGCGATGACGAGCCAGCATCCGACATCGATACCGACTGGCACACCGCATCGCGAGCAGGCTCGCTCCCACAATGGACTCACCGCCCGGTTTTGGGTGAATCTACGACACCCCTTTCAGGACCTCCACATGAGCAAAACCGAAACCCTGGCCAAAATCATGCTCGGCCCCGTGCTGTTGATGCAGGGGGCCTATACCCGTCGGGTCACTCCGAAATTGCCGGAGGCCGAGGGTGAGCGGGATGGGGTGGCGGGTGATGGTGAGGTTTTGCGGTTGTTGATTCTTGGCGACAGCGCTGCAGCGGGGGTCGGGGCGGTGCATCAGGGGGAGGCGTTGTGCGGGCAGTTGGTCGGTCGGCTGGCCAGGAGTCATCGGGTTTGTTGGTCGCTGTGGGCCCAGACGGGGCTGGATTCCCAGGGTTTGCTGGAGCGGCTGGAGCAGCACGCGGCTCAGCCTTTCGATGTGGCGCTGCTGTCGATTGGCGTCAACGATGTCACCGGCATGCTCACGGTGGATCAGTGGATCGCCCGCCAACAACAACTGATCGAGGTGCTGACCGACAAATTCGCCGTGCAGTTGATCGTCTTCTCCCCTCTTCCGCCCATGCACCTGTTCCCGGCCTTGCCGCAGCCGCTGCGCTGGTATCTGGGCCATCGCGCCGCCCGGTTCAATGCGCGCCTGGCAGAACTGACCAGTCACGTTCATCGCTGTAGGATGCTGGACACCCATCTGGCTCCCGTGGCGGGGTCGATGGCGTCGGACGGTTTTCATCCGGGACCGGCGATCTACAGTGTCTGGGCCGAGGACGCCGCACAGGTGATCTCGCAGCACCTGGCCGAGACCGCATCAGGCAAGCTTTGAACAACAACAAAAAACAGGAGTTGACCATGTCTGAACTGCAACTGCATCCCAAGGCCGCCGAGACCTTGAGCCTCTGGCACGCGATGATCCGCAGCGGCGATCTCAAGGACCTGCCCGGTCTGCTGGATGAAAAAGCGGTGTTCCGCTCACCGATGGCACACACCCCCTATCCGGGCGCTCCGGTGGTTTCGATGATTCTCAACACTGTGTGCAAGGTGTTCGAAGACTTCACCTACCACAGAGAACTGGCGACCGCCGATGGCCTGAATGTGATCCTCGAATTCAGCGCCACAGTCAGCGGAAAGCAGCTCAAAGGCATCGACATGATCCGTTTCAATGAACAGGGCAAGATCGTCGATTTCGAAGTGATGGTCCGCCCCATGAGCGGTTTGCAGGCCCTCGGCGAGGAAATGGGCAAGCGCCTCGGTGCTTACCTGGCCGCCAGCAAGGCCTGATCGTTGTGCAGAACCGGTCGGGTTTTCGGCACCACCTGCAACTCGACCGGCTCACTGAGAAAGGCACTGCACCGTGACCGCAACCAGCGTTCGCCCGGATCGTTGTGCGCCGCCGCGCGCCAGACCATCGACAGCTCCTGCACCGGCAATGACAGCGGTGCCGCTTCAGCCCGCACGCCTCCCACCGCCGCCATCGCCTTGGCCACGTAATCCGGCACGATCACCAGCAGATCGCTTTGCGCCAGCAACATCGGCAAGGCGCTGAACTGCGGCACCGTCAACACCACCTTGCGCTGCCGGCCCAACAGGCTCAGGGCCTGATCGGTATCGTCGGTGGCGCTGCCCATGGACGACACCACCGCATGGGGGCGTCGGCAAAACTCCTCCAGCCCCAGTGTTCCTGGTCGACTGTCGGCCCGCAGCAGCATCGGCCTGATCGCCCGCAGGGTCTTGCGCCGTGCATTGGCCGGCAGGTCGAGGGTGTGGCTGATGCCCATGGAGATGTCGCCATTGACCAGCCTCTGGGTCATTTGCTGCTGGTCGACACGCCGCACGATCAGGCTGATGTTCGGCGCTTCGAGGCGCAATTGCCGCAACAGCCGCGGCAACAGCGCGTATTCGACGTCATCGGAAAGCCCGACATGAAAGGTCGCCTCGCTGGTCAGCGGATCGAACGACTGGCAGCGGCTCAACGCGGCAGCGATGCCGTCCAGCGCCGGCGAAAGGTTGGCGAAGATTTCCTCGGCCCGAAGGGTCGGCTCCATGGCCCGCCCGCAACGGATGAACAACGGGTCATCGAACAGCACCCGCAGACGGCCCAGGGCACCACTGATTGTGGGTTGCCCGAGGAATAGTTTTTCGCCGACGCGGCTGACGTTTCGCTCATGCATCATCGTTTCGAAAACCACCAGCAGGTTGATGTCGGCACGACGCAGGTCATTTCTGTTCATGAGATTCGCTACCCGGCACGCGGCCATGGAGTTCGGGAAGGGTCCTGTACAGGTTATGGCCACGGGCACCAAACGTCTGTCGTACATGGGGACAACGGGATCATGCGATGGGTGTGCACGCTAATACCCGCGTATACATCAACCCTTGTAGCAGCTGCCGAGCCTGCGAGGCTGCGTCCGACTGCGCAGCAGTCGCAAAACCGCGCGCTGCTGTCATTTCAGGAAGACCGCGTGCGCAAGTAATGCGACGACTGCGTCCTCGGACGCAGCCTCGCGGGCTCGGCAGCTGCTAAAGGACCGTGTTGTGAAATCAAGGGGTTACGTACACCGGGTGGCAGGAATTTCGGGTTTTTTGTCCTAACCAAATGAGAACCGTTGCTCCTAGCATGGCGATGCGATTTCCGCCCAGCCCGAACAAAAGACGAGGCGCGCATGATCGATTCGAAAGCGAAAAAACCCGCGCGAGAGCGCCGCACGCCTTCCTCCTTGAAAGAGATCTTCAGCAAGATGCTGTCCAACCCAGGCCCAAGGACGACCCGCACCCAGATTGCGACAGGCCTCAAACCCGTCGAGAACCTACTGACCTGGCTGATGGGACTGATCGTGGTCTGCGCGATCTTCATCAATACCGAAACCCGCGCCGATTTCCCCACTGCAATCCTGTGCATCGCGGTGCTGTTGATGGCGATCAACCTGTTCTCCCTCGGCGTGGTGATCGTGGCCGCGTTGTTCGGCATGTCGATGCTGACGTCGCTGTTCATCTACCACGACGGTTTCCAAAGCTGGGATTCCACCGCGGACTTTTTCCGCGACCTGAGCCTGCTGGCGGTGGTCACCCTGCTGGCGCTGCGCTGCAAGAAAACCAGCGATGGCCTGCAGCATCGAGTGACCTACTATTCCGGTTCACAGCAACTGAGCCAGACCGGCTGCATGGGCTTTCGCAGCGGTCGCGAGCAGCTGTCCTGGTCGGATCAGTCGGCGCGGATCTATGAATACCCGGTGGGCGTCATGCCGACGCTGTCGATGATCCTGGCGCGAACCCATCCTGCGGATGTGGCGTTGGTGCAAATGGCGTTCGAGAAGGCCGCGCGCCGCGAGCCCCTGATCGAGGTCAAGCATCGTCTGTTGATGCCCGATGGCCGCATCAAGCATGTGCACATGACCGCCACCCCGCTCCATACCCACCTGGGCTACATCGACTACCTCGGCGCGCTGCGCGACGTCACCGCCAGCAAGCAGGCCGAAGAAGCGCTGTGCCGCGCCCAGACCCAACTGGCCCACGTGTCCCGCGTCACCTCCCTGGGAGAACTGGCGGCGTCCATCGCCCATGAAGTCAATCAGCCGCTGGCGGCCATCACCAGCAGTGGCGAAGCCTGCCGCAACTGGCTCAGCCGTGCGCAGCCGGATCTGGTGGAAGCTCGCCAGTCGCTGGAGCGGATCATCAGCAGCTCCAACCGCGCCAGCGAGATCACCCGGCGCGTCAGGGCGCTGTCGCGCAAATCCGACCCGCTGCGCCAGAACGAATCGCTCAACGAGATCGTCCACGAAACCGTCAGCCTGGTGCGCTACGAACTGGCCCACCACAAGATCAATCCGCTCATCGAGTTGAGCGCGTTCGGTAATCAGGTCAATGCCGATCGCGTGCAACTGCAGCAGGTGATCATCAACCTGATCATCAATGCCTGCCAGGCCATGGACGCGGTAGAGCCTGACGCGCGCGCCCTGAAAATCCGCAGTTGGGTCAAGGACAACGAGATCGTGCTGGAAGTCGCCGATCGCGGCCCGGGCATCCCCGCCGATGTTTTACCGCATCTGTTCATGCCGTTTTTCACCACCAAGGAAAACGGCCTGGGCATGGGATTGTCGATCTGTCGCTCGATCATCGACTTCCACGAAGGGCGGATCTGGGCCACCAGCGCCCCAGGTCAAGGCAGCGCATTTCTGTTCGCCCTGCCGATCCGCGTCGTCAACGATTCGGGCTTTGCCGCAGCCATCTAATACCTTGGTATGACGCAGCCATACCAACGCGTTGTACCGCCATCCGCAGGTATGAATGCCTCGAGCCCCCGCATGCACTTAATGTAGCGCCCTGCACAAGGACCACAGCGCAGGGCGGTTGCACGTCCAACCCCTTGGGAACCAGTAATGAACGAACAACACCCTTTCAACAAAATCACGCCGGGTGAATCCATGGTTTTCGTCGTGGATGACGATGCGCCCCTGCGTGAATCCCTCGGCAGTCTGTTGCGCTCCATCGGTTTGCGGGTGGAGTTGTTCGGCTCGGTCGCCGAGTTCATGAAGTACACACGCACCGACACGGTCAGTTGCCTGGTGCTGGACGTGAGACTGCAAGGCAGCAGCGGCCTGGACTTTCAGAACGAACTGGCCGCCGCCGGGATCAACGTGCCCATCGTGTTCATAACCGGCTATGGCGACATCGCCATGACCGTGCGGGCGATGAAAGCCGGGGCGGTGGATTTCCTCACCAAGCCCTTTCGCGAGCAGGACCTGATCGATGCCGTGTGCGCCGCGCATAATCGCGACAAGCAGCGCCGCGAATCCGAGCGCCATGCCGAAGACTTGCGTGGTCGCCACCAGTCCCTCACCGCACGGGAACAGACCGTCATGGCCCTGGCGGCTTCGGGGCTGATGAACAAGCAGATCGCCGGCGAAATCGGCCTCAGCGAAATCACCGTGAAAATCCATCGCGGCCAGGCCATGCGCAAAATGGGCGCACGCTCGTTTGCCGACCTGGTGCGCATGGCCGAGGTGATCGGGGCCCCGCCAACTGTCCGGTGACTATACCCACGTATACTTTGCGCCTTTTCAGGACAGCGTATCTTGCAGCGATGGCGGACAGCCTTTAAGTGCTCTCCGCTACAAGGCAGGACACAACTATGCGCAATGAAGCGATCATTTCCGTCGTCGATAACGATGAATCCGTAAGAATGGCTCTGGACAGTCTTTTGCGCTCCAGCGGATATAAAGTGCGCACCTATTGCGGTGCTCACGAGTTCATCTTCTCCGACGGCCCGACCCATAGCGCCTGTTTGATCTCGGACATACAAATGCCGGACATGGACGGCATTCAGATGTACGAGGATCTGGCAGCCAAGGGCATTCATATTCCCGTCATTTTCATCACCGGGAACCCCGATGCACAGCGCGCGCCTGGCGCGAACGCCAGGGCGCCGCTGGCGTTTTTCCCCAAACCCTTTTCCACCGAAAAGTTGCTCGCGTGCATCGAGACTGCACTTGATTGAGGCAACTAACCCCAGCCACTGCCGGCAACTAACACCTTGGTATAACCCGCTAATACCTACTCATACCCCGGATGTCCCTACGTAGAAGTGTCATAGGCCAATCCGTGGAATAACATCTACTCCACATCGAAGCCCGACACTGTCTGTCTCGCCTGTTTCAAGTACCACGCGACGACAAGCCAACCGTGTCGAGCTTTTATCGCAACACCCTTTTTCGCCCTCGATCGTTCTTCAGGAGCTAAAACAATGAAACAGCAGATTTTGATTATTGGTGCAGGTTTCGGTGGTGTCTGGAGCGCATTGAGCGCTGCCCGTCTGCTGGACCAGCACGATCGCAACGACGTCGAAATCACCGTTCTGGCTCCTCAGGCAGAATTGCGCATTCGTCCGCGCTTCTACGAGCCGAACGTGCACACCATGATGGCGCCGCTCAACGATCTGTTCGACGCCGTGGGCATCAAATTCGTCCAGGGCTCGGCCGAGCGGATCGACGAGAAAAACAAGCAGGTCGGCTATGTCAAAGCCTCCGGCGAGCAGGGTCAGCTGAGCTATGACCGCCTGGTCCTGGCCGCCGGTAGCCACCTGATGCGCCCTCCGGTCGAAGGCATGCTCGAGTACGCGTTCGACGTCGACACCATCGAATCGGCCGCCGAACTGGAAACCCACATCAACGCCCTGAAAGACCAGCCAGCCAGTGCCGCGCGCAACACCGTGGTAGTCGCCGGCGGCGGCTTCACCGGTATCGAAACCGCGACCGAAATGCCGGCGCGCCTGCGTGCCGTGCTGGGTGAGAACGCCGATGTGCGGGTAATCATCGTCGACCGTGGCACACAAATCGCCGGCTCCCTGGGCGATGGCATTCGTCCTTCCATCGTCGAAGCCTCGGAGCACCTGGGCATCGAATGGATCGTCGGCGCCACTGTCGCCTCGGTGGATGCCGGTGGCGTCACCCTCGCCGACGGCCAGCGCATCGAAGCCGCCACCGTGATCTGGACCGTGGGTTTCCGCGCCAGCCCGCTGACCGAGCAAGTGCAAGGCACCCGTGACCATCAGGGCCGCCTGCATGTCGATCCGAACCTGAAAGTACGTGGCCACGCCGATATCTACGCCACCGGTGACACCGCCTACGCCGCCACCGACGATCTGGGCAACTTCGCCGCCATGTCGTGCCAGCACGCCATCGCCCTGGGCCGCTACGCCGGCAACAACGTCGCCGCCGATCTCCTGGGCGTAGACCCGATGGCCTACAGCCAACCCAAGTACGTGACCTGCCTGGACCTCGGCGCCTGGGGCGCGGTGTTCACCGAAGGCTGGGATCGCCAGGTCAAGCTGGTCAAACAGGAAGCCAAGGAACTCAAGCAGCAGATCAACTCCGTGTGGATCTACCCGCCGGCAGCCGATCGCGCCGCTGCACTGGCCGCGGCCGATCCGCTGATTCCGGTGGCCTGATGGGCCCGGGGTTGTCCGGATGATTTACGGGCAACCCCGTCCACCGCGATTCAACGCACGACGCTGGAAAGGAGATCGACATGTATGAATTTTTTGAACGTCCCTTTCGGGTCTTGAAGTTGTCCAACGTCCTGTTGATCGGCGGGCTGGTTGCGCTGATCGTCGGGGCCATCCTGGCGTACGGCCTGGACCGGTATCTGTCGTTGCCCGGCCTGATCGCCGCCCATGCCATGACAATCCTTGGTCCGACCGCCATCAAGATCGGCTATGTCATGCGTTTGCAGTCATTCAATCGTCTGCGAAGAGAGGCAGCCGCTCATCTGCACGGCTTCGCCCGATGATTGAAGCTTCACCCGATTGTTGTTTCACCCGATTGATGCATCGGGTTTGAACACCCAATCCCGCTCAGCCTACTCCTTGCTGGTCGGGACATTTCCCAAGCGCCCGCCACTCGTTTTTCTGGCGGGCGTTTTTTCTTTAGCGTCAACCAACCCCACCCCTGGAACCACTGAACACCAGCAGAAAAAACCTCATGAAGAGTTTGCCCGGCATCACGAGTGCCGCGCGAGTTGCCGTTAGATAGCAAAAACCCGGAAGAACAAATGTCTATCATCAAACGCTGCAAGCGACTTTTTTTATCGGATGCCATGGCCTGGTTAGCCGCCATCGCGGTCGGCAGCATGATCTTCATTATCAACACCACCCTGGACGCCGACGTCGTGCCGACGCTGCTCTACATCACCCTGGTGTTCATGTCGGCCAATATTTTTTCCATCCCCGTCTTCGTCACCGTCGCCATCACCTCCATCGCGTTCCTGACCTTCAGTTTTATCGCCGATGGCGGTTATCGCGACGAAAAGCAGATCTCCGCGTATGTGCGCTGTCTCGTCGCGCTGACCACCATCACCCTGCTGGCGCTGCGCAGCAAACGCTCCTCGGAAAACCTGCGGCGCAAGGAAGCGTTCTTCATGGGCGCCCAGAAACTCAGTCACACCGGCAGCATCGGTTTCATGATCGACAAGGATGAAACCATCTCCTGGTCAGCCGAGTCGGCGCGCATTTTCGAGTATCCACCAGAGGTCACGCCGACCGTTGCCCTGATCAAGGACCGCACCCACCCCGACGATCTGGCCGTGGTCGACGGCGTGTTGCAGCGCGCGGCGCGTCAGGAAAAACACCTGGAAGCGGAGCATCGCCTGCGGATGCCCGACGGCCGCATCAAGTACGTGCACATGATCGCCAATCCGCTGTTCAACCATGACGGGCGTGTCGAGTACGTCGGTGCCGTGAGGGACGTCACCGCGTCCCGCCAGGCCGAGGAAGCGCTGTTTCATTCCCAGGCGAAACTGGCCCACGTCACCCGCGTCACTTCCATGGGCGAACTGGCCGCCTCCATTGCCCACGAAATCAATCAGCCGCTGGCGGCGGTGATCACCAGCGGCGAGTCCTGCAAACGCTGGATCAACCGCCCCGAGCCGAACCTGGATGAAGCACGCCGCTCGCTGGACCGGATCATTCAGAACTCCTGCCGGGCTTCGGAAGTCATCGCCTGCATCCGCGCGCTCTCGAGACAGAGCGATGTGCAGCGCAACATTGAAGTGTTCGATGACATCGTCAGCGACTCGCTGAACCTGATGCAGCATGAGATTTCCAGCCATCAGGTGCGCCTGTCCGTAGAGGCCCGGGCGCAGAGCGCCTGTGTGAACGCCGACCGGGTTCAGTTGCAGCAGGTGATCATCAATCTGATCGTCAACGCCTGCCAGGCCATGGCCGAGATCCACGACCGACCGCGCTCCCTGCGCATCAGCACCTCGGTGCAGGACAACGAAGCGGTGCTGGAAGTCGCCGACTGCGGCACCGGCATCGCGCAGGACATCCTCGCCACCCTGTTCGATCCGTTCTTCACCACCAAACAGAACGGTCTGGGCATGGGATTGGCGATCTGCCGTTCGATCATCGAATTCCATGGCGGCCGAATCTGGGTCGCCAGCACCGTGGGCGGCGGTACGCAATTCATGTTTGCAATTCCGCTGACGGTCCCCGGCGATCACAAATGATCCTTCTCCAATGCTGTTTCGCTATGTGAAATCACACGAGGAAAGCAAAGAGTGTCTATCCATGAAAGGACCGAAAACCCTGCAAGCACCGGCAGCGATCCGCAGCTATCGCGCAGCGTCGTGTTTTTTGCCTACCCGAAAATGGGTCTGCTGGATCTGACCGGGGCGCAGACGGTGTTCTATGCGGCCAACCATATCCTGACCGAAAGCGGTTTGCCGGGTTATACCTTGCGCACCGCGAGCCTGGATGGCGGGCCGGTACAGACCGCCGAGGGTCTGGTGGTGGATACCGAACGCCTGGATCAGTTGGCCGGTGTTGCGATCGATACCCTGCTGGTGCCCGGCACGCCGACCATTCGCCAGACCCTGGGCAATCACAACGCGCTGGTGCAGGCATTGCGCTGCGCTTCTTCCAGATCCCGCCGCACGGTGTCGGTGTGCAGCGGCACCTTCCTGCTGGCGGCCGCCGGCCTGCTCGACGGCCTGCGCGTGGCGACCCACTGGCTGGTGGCGGATCTGTTCGAGCGGCAGTATCCCCAGGTGGAACTTGATCGCGAAGCCATATTCGTCCGACAGGGATCGATCTGGACTTCGGCCGGCGTGAGTGCCGGTATCGACCTGGCCTTGGCGCTGGTCGAGGCCGATGCGGGGCGAGATATATCGATGCAAGTGGCCCGGCGCATGGTGGTGTACTACCGCCGGCCGGATAACCAGGACAAGTGGGGGACGTTGCTGCAATCGCAGTACACCTGACCTGTAGGAGCCGAGCTTGCTCGCGATGGACGACCAGACACCACGGGAAACCAGACAGCCCGCGTCATCGTTAACGACCATCGCGAGCGTGCTCGCTCCTACAGGAATTGTGTTTACCGGCGTTGCAGGAGCCACTGAAACAAGCTGCTGCGCTTGATCTCTGCCGGCTTTTGCATCACCAGGTTTTCTCGGATTTCCTGGCGTTGATCCTGCAGGTGGCTCAGGGCGCTTTTCAGGTCGCCCAGGTGTTCGAGCTGGTTGCCGAACACGTGCTTTTCGATGCGGAACAAGCGGCCGCTGGTGATGCTGCGAAACTCGCCTCGCGACGGTTTGTCGGCAAGAATCCCCTCCTCGCCCAGCACCTCGCCCGGCCCCATGCGCCCGGCTTCCACCAGTTTTTCATCGTCGTGGATCGCCACCGACACCACCCCGGTACTGATGATCATCAGGCACTCGGCAACCTCGCCGAAGGCCAGGATGACCTCGTCGGCCTGGTAGTCCACCGGCGTCATTTCCCTGGCCAGGTGATCGCGTTCGTCGTTGCTCAGCGAGCGGAAGATCCGCACGTCCTCCAGCAACCGGCGCTGACGGTTCCACAGCTGTTCTTCCTGGCCGAAACCCCAGCTGACACCGGCAGCTTCGAGGTGCCTGTGGGCGAGGTCGAACATCAGATTGCACACCTCATTCTTGTGCTTGGCCGAGGCGATAAACCCCTTGAGCTCGTATTCGGTGTACTCCAGATGCGAGCTTTTCACCGAGACTTTGGCCGAATGCGTTTGCAACAAGGCCCGGGTGCCGCGCAGGGTTTTCTCCAGGGCATCGATCGCCCGACGCGGGCGCACGCTGGCGGGTACGGCGATGATCACGCTGATGCCGTTGACATCCCCCGGCCGGCTGAAATTGATGATCCGCGCTTTCGCCGCCACCGAATTGGGCACCACCGCGATGCCGCCCATGTCCGTCATCAGGTGCGTGGTACGCCAGTCGATCTCCACGACCTTGCCCTGGGTGCCGTCGATGGAGATCCGGTCATTGAGCTGGTAGGGCTTGGTGGTGTTGAGCACGATCCCGGAAAAGACATCACTCAAGGTGCTCTGCAGCGCCAGACCGACAATGATCGCCATCGCCCCGGAGGTCGCCAGCAAGCCCTTGACCGGCAACTGCAGCACATACGCCGCGGCGGCCACGATGGCGATCAGGAAGATCACCGCGCCCATCAGGTCATGGAGCAAACGCGCGCTGTGCCCGGCGCGGGACATCAGCCCATAGCCGAGGATGATGGTCAGGGTCCGGGCGGCGAAGATCCACCAGCCGATCCCCAGCACGGTGCCCATCAGGTTGAGCACGGGGTCGTCCGGCCACAACGGCGGTTGCAGGGGACTGATGCCGGCGGCGCTCATGACCGCGCTGAAGGCCACGAAAACCACGATGCGCACGCACAGGCGCAGGTTGTGCCGCGAGGGGCCGACCATTTGCCAGAGTGCGAGATCGATCAGGATCAGGATGACCCCGCAGATCAACGGATGAGCCTGCAGGAAGGTGAACATGAGTGATTTCTCCGCAAGCGCCGATTGTCCCTGCACTGTATGACGCCATTTTGCGCGGGGCACTTCTACCTCAGTGCTAGCCACTCATACCCCGGTATGAGGAGCCTTAACCCATGTACTAGCCTGCCGTCCCGAAGTAGGAGTGTTCTCGCGCGCGTACAGACTTACGCTGGAGGCCTGGAATGAATCAACTCATCGCGCCGCGGCGCCGGTCTGGGGACGGTTTTCATGAACGCATTGAAAGGGCTGTACATCGTCAGTCATCCGTTACGCATCAGCCGTTATGGTGCGCACACCTCCTTGTCGACCGCCGAACGCGTGGAAATCATCGAGGCGCTGACCGACACCCTGGGCACCGCACTGACGCTGCTGGCGCAACTCAAACGCAGCCAGCAGAAGCTGAAAAACCTGAGCTTCCTGCCGGTGCAGCAATTGTTCAATCGCCTGGTGCGCGCCAATACCCTTTACGTCGACTTTCTCGCCTCGGCAATCGGCGACCTTGGTGGTCACGCCGAGACCGAGGCGCTCTACCAGATCAATGACATTCTTGAGCCGGCGTGCTTTGCCGACTGCCTGACAGGCATCGCCCGCAGTGCCCGGCGGCTGCGGGCGGTCGACGCCCTGCTGCGTGATTACTGCGAATGCGCCATCGATCGCAAGGACCCGGCCAGTCGGCGCCTGTTCGAAGACTGCATCCGGCACAACGGCCACTTTCTCACCCTGATCGAAGACCACCTGACCCACGAGCACTCCTGAAGCATTTCATTTCGCTTGTTGATATCGATATCCCATCGCAGCGCCCGCTAAAAAAACAACCAAACATACGCACGTATACTTTTCCGCTTTTTTTGAGCGCGTATCTTGCAAGTATGGCGGGCGCCACTTAGTGCCACACGCAATGACGCAAGGTCTTTACATGTTCAACGCACCTGTTATTTCTGTTGTTGATGATGACGAACTAATTCTTGTCTCACTGGACAGTTTATTGCGCTCTTACGGTTACACAGTAAATACCTACAACAGTGCCTATGCCTTCCTTCAATCCAGTGATCCTGCACAGACCGACTGTCTGATTTCGGATATCCAGATGCCCGGAATGGGCGGTGTGGAGATGTACGAGGCGCTGGCCGCGAGGAACACCCATATTCCAACACTGTTCATAACCGGAAAGTCAGGCTTGCCGCCGAAGTTCAGCGCCAGTGTACGAACACCCGAAGGCTACTTCGCCAAACCCTTCGATGCACGGGCGCTGCTGGACTGCATCGAAACGATTCTCGAGCGCAGGACTTGATCGCTGTTTAACAAACAAATCGCGCTTTGTTAGTTGCATCAATTCCCTCTTTTAATACAACTAAAACCTCAACCTGGAACAACCGTGCCATGGCAAAAGACAAACTGACTTCAATCAACGGCGCACCGGTCGCCGATAACTTCAATATCCAGACCGCCGGCCCTCGCGGCCCTGCCCTGCTGCAAGATGTCTGGCTGCTGGAAAAACTTGCGCACTTCGATCGCGAAGTGATTCCAGAGCGCCGCATGCACGCCAAGGGATCCGGAGCCTATGGCACCTTCACCGTGACCCATGACGTGACGCGCTACACCAAGGCCCGCCTGTTCTCGGAAGTGGGCAAGCAGACGCCGATCTTCACCCGTTTCTCTACCGTGGCCGGCGAGCGCGGTGCCGCAGATGCCGAGCGCGATATCCGTGGTTTTGCCCTGAAGTTCTATACCGAGCAAGGCAACTGGGACCTGGTGGGCAACAACACCCCGGTATTCTTCTTCCGCGATCCGCTGCGTTTCCCGGACCTCAACCATGCGGTCAAGCGCGACCCGCGCACCGGCATGCGCAGCGCGCAGAGCAACTGGGATTTCTGGACCTCGCTGCCCGAAGCCCTGCACCAGGTGACCATCGTCATGAGCGAACGCGGCATTCCGCGCACCTATCGGCACATGCACGGTTTCGGCAGCCACACCTTCAGCCTGATCAACGCCAACAACGAGCGGCACTGGGTCAAGTTCACTTTCAAGTCGCAACAGGGCATCGAGAACCTGAGCGACGCGCAGTCGGCGCAGCTGATCGGCCAGGACCGGGAAAGTCATCAGCGGGATCTGTTCGACAGCATCGAAAACGGCAACTTCCCGCGTTGGACCTTCTTCATTCAAGTCATGACCGAAGAGCAGGCCCACGAGCACGAGGTCAATCCGTTCGACCTGACCAAGGTCTGGTCGCACCACGATTACCCGTTGATCGAAGTGGGTTACTTCGAACTCAACCGCAATCCGCAGAACGTGTTCGCCGAAGTCGAGCAGGCGGCATTTTCGCCGTCCCACGTGGTGCCCGGCATCGGTTTCTCGCCGGACCGGATGCTGCAGGCGCGGCTGTTTTCCTACGGTGACGCGGCGCGTTATCGCCTGGGGGTCAACCATCACCAGATCCCGGTCAACGCCCCGCGTTGCCCGGTGCACAGCTTCCACCGCGACGGCGCCATGCGCGTAGACGGCAACCACGGCGGTCAACTGGCCTACGTGCCCAACAGCCAGGGTGACTGGGCAGATCAGCCGGACTTCCGCGAGCCGCCACTGAATATCGCTGGCGCCGCCGGCCATTGGGACCATCGTGTGGACGAAGATCACTTCGAACAACCGGGTAACCTGTTCCGCCTGATGACGGACGCGGAGAAACAGGCCCTGTTCGATAACACTGCGCGCTCGTTGAGTGGGGTGTCTCAGGAAGTGCAGCAGCGGCACATCAACCATTGCACCCTGGCCGATCCGTTCTACGGCGCGGGCGTTTCCCGGGCGTTGGCGCTGATCGGCCAATAAACACAAATCCCTGAGCAAACACAGATCCAATGTGGGAGCGGGCTTGCTCGCGAAGGCAGTGTGTCAGTCACTATGTATGTGTCTGATCCACCGCTTTCGCGAGCAAGCCCGCTCCCACAGTTGCTTTGCGGTGTTCGCTGATTTTGTATAGGGCGCAAGTCCTTGTGGGAGCGGGCTTGCCCGCGATGGCGGCCTTGCAGACGCGAACATCTCTCAACAAGACTCGCCCCCACCGTGGCCAGGTGGCATTATCTGCGGCTGTGACGGTTTGGTAGCCGTCTGACCGACCACGGAAAATCCCCTGATGCGAATGAACTCTCTGCCGGCCCTCGCCGGTTCGGCGCTTGTCTCATGACGGCCATCGTCCGGCCGCGGCCGATGCTGATTACTCTCGGGCTGTTACTGCTGCTGGTGTTCTGGCTGTCCCTGGCTCTGGGCCCTGTCAGTCTGCCACTGAGTGACACCTTGCTCGCCGGCCTGCGTCTGCTCGGATTGCCGGTCAACGGCGGCGACACGCAACAGGCGGAACTGATCCTTGGTCAGATCCGCCTGCCGCGTAGCCTGCTCGGCATCGCGGTCGGTTCGGTGCTGGCGTTGTCCGGCGTGGCCATGCAGGGGTTGTTTCGCAATCCGCTGGCCGATCCCGGGCTGGTCGGGGTTGCCGGTGGCGCGGCGCTGGGCGCGGCCATCGCCATTGTCGGCGGCAGTCTGCTCGGCGGTTTGTCGCCGGTCTTCGAACCTTATCTGCTGTCTTTGTGCGCCTTCGCCGGCGGCCTGATCGTCACCGCGGTGGTGTATCGCTTCGGCCGCAGCAACGGCCAGACCAACGTCGCCACCATGCTCCTTGCAGGTGTAGCGATGACCGCCATGGCCGGCGCCGGGGTTGGTCTGTTCACTTACCTGGCAGACGACGCCACCCTGCGTACCCTGACCTTCTGGAACCTGGGCAGCCTCAATGGCGCCAGTTACCCGCGGTTGTGGCCGTTGCTGATCGTGGCGATCGGTGTGGCGTTGTGGTTGCCGCGTCGCGCGGCGGCGCTCAATGCGATGCTGCTGGGTGAATCCGAAGCCCGGCACTTGGGCTTCAATGTCGAGCGGATCAAGTTGGAGTTGGTGCTGTGCACGGCGCTTGGCGTCGGTGCGGCGGTGGCCGCGGCGGGGCTGATCGGTTTCATCGGTCTGATCGTGCCGCATCTGATGCGACTGCTGGTGGGGCCTGATCACCGAGTGCTGCTGCCGGCGTCCCTGCTTGCCGGTGCCAGTCTGTTGCTGCTGGCCGACCTGATCGCCCGCCTGCTGCTGGCGCCCGCCGAATTGCCGATCGGCATCGTCACCGCGCTGATTGGCGCACCCTTCTTCCTCTATTTGCTGGTACGGGGGCGCACCTGATGCTGCAAGCCAACAACTTGCTGGTCCGGCGCGGTAACCGCACGGTACTGGCGGACATCGATATCCAGTTGCATGCGGGGCAAGTGCTCGGGGTCCTGGGTCCCAACGGCGCCGGGAAAAGTACCCTGCTCGCCGCCTTGAGCGACGAGTTGCCCGCCAGCGCCGGCAGCGTCAGCCTCGACCAGCGCAACCTCGCCGACTGGCCCGGTCAGGAGCGAGCCAAACGTCTGGCGGTGCTGCCCCAGAGTTCGAGTCTGAACTTCGCGTTCTCGGTCAATGAAGTGGTCGGCATGGGACGCTTGCCCCATGCCAGCGGTCGTGTGCGCGATGCCGAAATCGTCGCCGAGGCGCTGCGTGCCGCCGATGCCCTGCACCTGGCCGGGCGCAGTTATCTGGCGCTGTCCGGAGGCGAACGTCAGCGCGTACACCTGGCGCGGGTACTGGCGCAGCTGTGGCCGGGCGCCGAGGGGCAGACCCTGCTGCTCGATGAGCCGACCTCGATGCTCGACCCGTTGCATCAGCACACCATTTTGCAAGCGGTGCGCGATTTCGCCGGACGCGGCGCGGCGGTCCTGGTGATCCTGCACGATCTCAATCTGGCCGCGCGCTACTGCGATCAGTTGCTACTGTTGCAGGACGGTCGCCCCCACGCTTACGGCCCGCCGGACGAGGTACTGACCGCCCAGGCGCTGGAAGCGGTGTACGGACTGCAAGTGCTGATCCATCGCCATCCGGAACGCGGCCACCCGCTGATTATCGCGCGCTGAAACTCGCCCTCTCCCGCCGTGACGCGGCAGGGGGCCACCCTCTGACAAGGAAAACCGATGCGCATTCTGCTGTTATGTCTGTTGAGCCTTTTGGCTGCCTGCCAATCCCATTTCGTCGCACCACCACCTGCGGCCATCGCACCGGAGGGCCGCGCCCACAGTGACCTTGGCGTGATCCGCGAACTGGCCACCGGGCGTACCCTGACGCCACAGGAACTGGTCGAACGCCTGGCCGCTGCACCACGGGTGCTGGTGGGCGAGCAACACGACAATCCTGATCACCATGCCCTGCAACTGTGGCTGCTGCGCGAGCTGGCGAACCAACGCCCGCAAGGCAGCCTGCTGATGGAAATGCTCAACCCCGATCAACAGGCCAAAGTGGATGCGGTGCAGACGGCGACCCGCGCCGGTGATCCGCCGGCCGATCCGTATCAGGCGCTGTCCTGGCAAGCCAATTGGGACTGGGGCGTCTATGGCGCGTTGGTCACCTATGCCCTGCGTCAGCCTTACCCGCTGCTGTCGGCCAACCTGGATCGTGCGCAGATCATGCAGATCTACAAGCAGCGTCCTACGCTGACGGGCAAGGCCTCCACCACCGAGAAGGTTCAGGCGACCCTGCTCGATGACATTCGCGAGTCTCATTGCGGCTTGCTTCCGGAGAAGCAGATGCCGGCGATGCTTGCCGTGCAACAGCAGCGCGACCGACGCATGGCCGAGCGCCTGTTGGCGGCGCCGACGCCGGCGGTGTTGCTGGCCGGGGCGTTCCATGTGCGCAAGGATCTGGGGGTGCCGCTGCACCTTGAGGATCTTGGGGCTGGTCAGGGGAATGCGGTGCTGATCCTGGCCGAGGTGGGCAGGACGGTGACGGCGCAAAGTGCGGATTATGTGTGGTTTACGGCGGCGCAGCCGGAGAAGGATCATTGTGCGGGGTTGCGGCGCTAAGGTCGCAAAGGTGGTGAGGCTGCTATCGCCATCGCGGGCAAGCCCGCTCCCACATTGGGTCCCAGGTGTACTCAAATGATGCGCCCGACACCGATCAACTGTGGGAGCGGGCTTGCTCGCGAAGACGGCCTCACCGACACCCAAAATCATCTGCCGAACTGTAGGAGCGAGGCTTGCCCGCGAAGGCGTCAGGCCCGCCAACATCTTCTTGTCTGACCCACCGCTTTCGCGGGCAAGCCTCGCTCCCACAGGTTTACGGCGCCGGGAAGGTCTGCAAATACGCCAGCAGATCCTCGATCTTTTCCGGATCGCTCATCCCCCAGAAAATCATCCGCGTCCCCGGCACCAGCGTCTTCGGCGCTTCGATGTACGCCGCCAATTTCTCCCGGGTCCAGACGATGCCCGATGACTTCATCGCATCGGAATACTGATAGTCCGTGGTGTTCGCCGCAGGACGCCCGACGATGCCGTTGAGCTGCGGACCGAAAAAGGCCCGCGCCGAATCGCCGATCTGATGGCAGCCGCTGCAGAACCGCTTGAACAGTTTCCCGCCCGCCTCGACATCGCCCTCGGCATTCGCGTTCGCCGCGAACAGGCCCGCGCCCAAACACAGGACGAAGGTCATCATGGCCGCTTTGTTCATCGACTACTCCAGATCAGGCAGGGCCTGCGGCAAAAAAATGGCCGCCATTTGATCATGACCTGACCGCCCTGCCGAAGCTTTTCCGACGCGTCATGCAATATCCGACCGTCCATCCCGCCAGCGCACGCCCAACCGGCACCGGCCTAGACTGGCCTATCAGAGCGCCGTTTGCGCAAGGCGCGCCGACTCATCCAGTGCGTGGCAAAAGCCAGCCACCGCACACCTGCGTAAAGAGGGACACTCATGAAAATTGTCGTCATCGGCGGCACAGGCCTGATCGGAACCCAGTTGTGCAAGCTGTTGCGTGAAGGCGGTCACGACGTCGTGTCGGCCTCGCCCAGATCCGGAGTAAACGCCGTCACCGGCGAAGGTTTGCAGGCCGCCTTGGAAGGAGCCGAGGTGGTGGTGGACGTCGCCAACTCCCCTTCCTTCGAAGACGCCGCGGTGCTTGAGTTTTTCCAGAAATCCGGACGCAATCTCGCCGCCGCCGAGAAGGCTGCCGGCGTCAGCCATCACGTCGCGCTGTCGGTGGTGGGCACCGACCGCATGCTGGAAAGCGGATATTTCCGCGCGAAGATGATTCAGGAAGAGTTGATCGAAAGCTCCACGGTGCCCTTCACCATTGTGCGCGCCACGCAGTTTTTCGAGTTCATCGGCGCGATTGTCCAATACAGCATGCAAGGCGACACCGCGCGCCTGACCTCGGCAGCGCTGCAACCGATTGCCTCGGCGGATGTTGCTGCGGCGCTGGCGAAAATTGCCGTGTCGCCCCCCACCGACAACATCGTCGAACTGGCCGGCCCCGACAAAAAGCCACTGGTGGCATTTGCCCGGACGTATCTGCAACACACCGGGGATCAACGCCAGGTGGTCACCGACGACAGCGCCGGTTACTACGGCGCGATCATCAACGACCAGTCGCTGACGCCGGGGGATGACCCGATCCTCGGCAAGACTCATTTCGAACAATGGCTCAAGAGTACCGGCGCCTAGGGCCTCGCCCTTCACGGCCCCCTCCTCTCTGATCAGGAGCGTCCCATGAAAACTCGCGTTTTTCTCGCCCTGTTTGCGCTGTCATTCACCACCACGCCAGCCCTGGCTGCCGAAGCACCGCACCCGGATGTCAAGGAGGTGTCGGTCACGGCGCTGCCCGACTATCCCGGCAAGGAAGTGATGATCCTCACCGTCGAGTACCCACCGGGCGGCGCCGATCCGGTTCACCGGCACGATGCCCACGGCTTCGTGTATGTGCTGGAAGGGACCATCGTCATGGGGGTCAAGGGCGGCAAGGAATACACCCTGACGCCGGGACAAAGCTTCCACGAAGGTCCCGAGGACATCCACACCGTCGGCCGCAACGCCAGCAAGGACAAGCCGGCCAAGTTCGTGGTCTTTCTGCTCAAGGACCAGAACAAACCACCCGTGCTGCCGGCCAACTGACCGGCGCCATACCTTTGTATGGACGGTTAATACCTGGGTGCTGCGCGGGACAACCTATGCATGAGTGACGGGTTTTGTGCAGGCAATCAAGATGCAGGCTTCGAATGTCAGGGCGGCGACAGCCGGCATTCACGCCTGCCCGACTGTTGCTTGAACACTCCCGTGACTCACTAGGTGAACATGATGAACACCCCACGTCTTGCATTAGGAATCGCCCTCGTTTCAACCCTTGGATTTTTTGTAGCCAATGCTCATGCCGCTGAAGCGGGCGCCGGAACCGCCGGTGCCGATACGGCGGTGCACAACGCGGCTGAAAGTGGTGCGGATACCACTGTAGGCAGGCAGTTGGCTGAGGGTGGGGCTGATCGTCTGAAAGAACGTCAGCTGGCTGAAGGCGGTGCTGATCGTCTGCGTGAACGTCAATTGGCTGAAGGTGGAGCTGATCGCCTGAAAGAACGTCAACTGGCCGAAGGCGGTGCGGATCGTCTGCGCGAACGTCAACTGGCATCGGACGGTTCCGACCGTCTCAAGCAAAACAACGTCGCCGCCGGCTACAACTCCATGCGCGGCACCCGCGTGGCGGAAGGCGGTTCCGACCGTCTGCAGCAATATCATTATGCCGACGGCAGCAACGGCTACGACGCCAGCTCCGAAGTCATGCCCTACTTCTGCCTGGAATGCCGCTGATATCAGCCGATTTTGTGGGAGCGAGCCTGCTCGCGATGGTCGTCAACGATGACGCTGGATGCCTGATGACCCGCGGTGGTCTTGAGTGCATCGCGAGCAAGCTCGGCTCCTACAGTGGATCTGTTGCGAACACAAAAACCCTTTACGACGCAAAACCTGTGGGAGCGAGGCTTGCCCGCGAATGGTGGTCAACGATGACACGGGAAGCCTGATACCCCGCGGTGGTCTTGAGTGCATCGCGAGCATGCTCGCTCCTACAGTGGGTCTGTTGTGAACACAAAACCTGTGTACGACAACAATCCACTGTAGGAGCTAGCATGCTAGCGATGGTGGTCAACGATGACGCGGGAAGCCTGACACCCCGCGGCGGTCTTGCGGCCATCGCGAGCAAGCTCGCTCCTACAGTGGATCGGGCGCAGTAAACGAAAAAAATCCGGAGCCCTTTGCGGGGCTCCGGATTTTTGTGGGGTCTATGATCAGCCTTTGAAATCAGTCGACAGCGCCAACTCATTCCACTGCGCCAACTCCTCGGCGACGAAGCGGTTTTTCGCCTCAATCCTCGCGATGGTGTCACTACCCAGCGCCAGACGCTGCGGCGGTTTCGGGGCATTGACCAGCGCCAGCATGGCTTCGGCGAACTTCACCGGGTCACCCGGCTGAGCGTGGTTGGCGGCTTCGGCATGCTTGCGCATCGCGCCCACCGTCTCGTCATAGTCCGCCAGTTCCAGCGCGGTCTTCACCAGCGATTGCTCGTCGAGGAAGTCGGTGCGGAAGAAGCCCGGTTCCACCACCGTGGCGTGGATGCCCAGTGGCGCCAGTTCCTGATGCAGCGCCTCGGTGATGCCTTCCACCGCAAACTTGGTCGAACCGTACACACCCCACCCCATGTAGGCCTGGTAGCCGCCGATGGACGAGATGTTGATCACATGCCCGGACCGCTGGCGACGCATGTGCGGCAGCACCGCGCGGGTCACGTTGAGCACGCCGAAGACGTTGGTGGCGAACAGTCGCTCGGTCTCGCTGGCGCTGGTCTCTTCCACCGCTCCCAGCACGCCGAAGCCGGCATTGTTGATCAGCACATCGATGCGACCGAAACGCTTGATGCCTTCCGCCACCGCCTTATGGGCTTCCTCCTCGCGGGTCACGTCCAGACGCACCGCCAGCAGGTTTGGATTATCGCCGAGTTTGGCGATGACCTCTTCAGGTTTGCGAGCCGTTGCAATCACCGCGTCGCCGGCACGCAGAGCGTGTTCTGCGATCAGAGTGCCAAAACCACGGGAAGCGCCAGTAATGAGCCAAGTACGCATATCAACTCCTCCTGTCAGCGACCCGAGCGTTATTGCCGGGCCTTCTTGATGAGTTGACGCAACTTTAAAACTCCATTACTGATGTGATAATCCCAATAATTTTGCATGGCTTTGTGAGAAGAATTCACCAATGAGAAACTGCTTCAGCGGCTGATCTCTCGACCTTCCTCAGTGTGGCCGCTCACCTGAAGCCGCGCGGCAGGGCGCTGCAGGGTTCGAGACAGGGTGTAGGAGCGAGCTTGCTCGCGATGGTCGTCAACGATGACGCTGGAAACCTGATGCCCCGCGGTGTCCGGGCCTCCATCGCGAGCGTGCTCGCTCCTACAGTTGATCGGCTGTGAACACAAAAACCTGTGGGAGCGAGGCTTGCCCGCGAATGGTCGCCAACGATGACGCTGGACACCTGATACCCCGCGGTGCCTGGGCTTGCATCGCGAGCAAGCTCGGCTCCTACAGTGTGGGGGTGCATCAGCCTTTGAGGTAAGCGACAGTCTGCTCCGTGGTCCACAGCGCATTGGCGATGTAGCGGTAGTTGATCAGCGCCGCCAGGTAGCCGTCGCCTTCCGGAGTCGAAGGACCTGCGGTGGCGTCGCGGACCACGGCCACTTCGAAGCCCTGCTCCAGCAGTTCACGCAGGTGCGATTCGACGCACAGGTTCGCCGCCATGCCCGCCAGAATGATCTGCGACACGCCGTGTTTGCGCAGTTGCAGCGCCAGGTCGTTGGTTTCCGGGCCGTAGACCTTGTGCGGCGACGCGATGATGGTTTTGCCGTCGAGGATGTAGGGTTTGAACTCGGGCATGAAATCCGCACCGGAATTCTCGAAGCCCTCAAGGCTCAACGGCCCCTTGCGGTCGAACATGCAGATGCTGTGCATGGCTTTCTCCAGCGGCCCGCCGAAATGCCACTCGTGATCGCACGGATAGTAATAATGCGGCGACACGGCAACGGTGATGCCCGCCCCTTTGGCCGCTGCAAACAACTGGCCCAGGTGATTGACCACGTCGTGCTCGACGACGCTCTTGCCGAAGATGCCCCAGCTCACACCCTCAGGGCTGAGAAAGTCGATCTGTGGGTCGATGACCACCAGCGCGGCGCGGGACAGGTCGAGTTTCATGCCCGGGTCCGGCAATGCGGGCTCGGTCGGGTCGGCGTACTGGGTGGCGGTGCGGATCGAATCGTTGCTCATTGCGGTGGACTCCGGTGAAGGACACAAAAATCGCTCTGGGCCGTGGCACCCACAAGGGGCGTTGATTACCATCGGCGAGAACTGCATCCTACGGCCCTGCCCTGCTGCCCTTTTGCCAGGACGTACAGAGTCTTTACCCGGGCGTCTCCAACATGGACATTCTTTCCGAATTCTTCGAACGCACGCACCTGCAAGGTCGGCTGTTTTTCGCCGGGCCCATGGACGGCACGCTGGTGCTCGACAAACCGCCGGGTATGGCGTTCATCCATGTCGTCAGCCGCGGCGATATCGACATGGTGCAGCCGGGCCTGCCGAAGATTTCGATCAACGAGCCCAGCGTGCTGTTCTGTCCCAGCAGCTGCCGCTACCAACTGCGCTCCAGCTCCGCCGAGGGCGCGGAACTGATCTGCGCATCGTTCCGGTTCGGGCGCAACTCGCTGCAACCCTTCCCCCTGGGACTCAAGGAAACCCTGGTGTTTCCGATCCGCACACTGGAAAACCTCGCGCCCTTGATCGCCAGCCTGATCGGTGAATTCCAGGACCAGGCCCCGGGCCGAACCAAGGCGCTGAACCTGTTGCTCGAATACATCTTCGTGATGCTGGTGCGCCGCTCGGTCACCGAAGGCAGGATCGACAGCGGCCTGCTCTACGCCCTGCAGGACGGGCGCCTGGCCACGATGTTCAACCGCATTCACCAGGAGCCCGAAGTCCTCTGGACCGTGGAGAAACTGGCGAGCCTGGCGAACATGTCCCGCTCGAAATTCTCGGCGTGCTTCACCCGGATCATGGAGATCTCGCCGATGGGCTACGTCACCGCCTGGCGCATGAAACTGGCACAGGATCTGTTGCGCGAAGGCGTGCAGATCAAGGTGATCGCCACGACCGTCGGCTACAGCTCGCAAGCCTCGTTTTCCCGAACCTTTTTAAATGTGGTGGGCCTGCCCCCAGCCGAATGGCTCAAGCGTGACGCCAGCGGTGCAGAGGCGCCGCCGGTGAGCGCGCGGGTGATGCGCGACCTGCCAGACGAATCAACCCAGCCTTGAACTGAAGGAGAGAAAAGATGATCACCTGCTATCTCAAATACGTGCTCGACCCCTACCAGCTCGATGCCTTCGAGCACTACGGCAAGCTGTGGATTCCACTGGTGGAGAAATTCGGTGGCCAGCATCACGGCTACTTCCTGCCGTCCGAAGGCGCCAACAACATCGCCATGGCGATGTTCACCTTTCCGAGCCTGGCCGCCTACGAAACCTACCGCCAACAGTCGATGAAAGACCCAGAGTGCATCGCCGCCTTCAAATTTGCCGAGGACAAGAAGTTCATCCTCAGCTACGAGCGCAGCTTCCTGCGCCCGGTATTCGGCGACAAGTGAGACACACTGTAGGAGCGAGCATGCTCGCGATGGAGGTACAAACACTGCGGGGCATCAGGTTTCCAGCGTCATCGTTGACGACCATCGCGAGCGTGCTCGCTCCTACAGGAATGGGGTTTGGCGCAGGTCCAGGCAGTAGGTGTAATAGCCGGTGTCGCGCACATACCCCAGCGATTCGTATAACCGCTGTGCGCTGTGGTTGTCGGTCGCGGTTTCCAGGGTCATGCCCTTGGCCCCCATCAGCAGGGCAAAGTCGCGGGCGGTGTTCATCAGCAGCGTCCCCACTCCTTTGCCGCGTGCGGCCGGGGTGGTGAACAGGTCGCCCAGCAGCCAGGTGCGATGGGCGTCGATGGAGGAAAAGGTCGGGAACATCTGCACGAAACCCAGCGCCTCGCCGCCCTCGTCCACCGCATGGAAAATCACCGACTCGTCGCGGGCGATGCGTTCGGCGATGAAGGCGCGCGATTGCGCCAGGTTCGACGGCTGGCCGTAGAAGCCGCGATAGGCGTCGAACAAGGGGGCGATGATGTCGATATGCGAGGCGTCGGCGCGCAGGGCCAGGATAGCCATGAGGGTGCTCCATTGCGGTCTCAGGGATCCTGGAGCGTAGCAAAAAACGACGGCCTTGATCGTTCCCACGCGGTGCGTGGGAACGATCGACAACGGACGATCTTTTGCTTTGATCAAACCCGCACATTACGCCCTGGCAACGCCGAGCGCTGGCTGTTCTCCCAATTCTCCACCAACCCCACCGGCACCTCCGCCGCCGGCAGCATTGGCTTGCCGCGTACCAGGTCCGAGGCCCGCTCGGCAAGCATGATGGTCGGCGCGTTGAGGTTGCCATTCGGTTCGGTCGGGAATACCGAGGAATCGATCACTCGCAGCCCGGCGATACCACGCACACGCAGCTCCGAATCCACCACTGCCATGTCATCCTCGCCCATCCGGCACGAGCCGCAAGGGTGGTAGGTGCTTTCGAGATTGGCGCGGACGAAAGCGTCGATTTCCTCATCGGTGGTTACTTGCGCTCCGGGGGCGATTTCACCGTCGCGGAAACGGTCCATCGCTTTCTGGCCGATGATTTCCCGGGTCAGGCGAATGCAGCGGCGAAAGCCCTCGCGGTCCTCTTCCCGCTCCAGGTAGTTGAAGCGGATTTCCGGGTGCTCGTACGGATCGGCCGAACGCACCCGCACATAACCGCGGCTCTTCGGTTTGTTGGGACCGGTGAGCACCATGAACCCGTGGCCCTTGATCGGCTTGTTCCCGTCGTAGCGCATGGCGGCGGGCAGGAAGTGGAACTGAATGTCCGGCCAGCGCAGGCCCTTGTCGGAGCGAATGAAACCGCCGGCCTCGAAGTGGTTGGTGGCTCCCAGGCCGTCCTTGAACAGCAGCCAGCGCAAACCGATCATCAGCTTGCTCAGCGGGTCCATCTTGCTGTTGAGCGTCACCGGCTCCTTGCAGCCGAACTGGATATACACCTCGGCGTGATCCTGCAGGTTCTCCCCCACGCCCGGCAGGTCGTGACGCACCTCGACCCCGGCTTTGCGCAGGACCTCGGCCGGGCCGATGCCGGAGCGTTGCAGCAGATGTGGCGAGCCGATCGGGCCGGAGGAAATCAGCACTTCACGGTTGCAGTACACCTGGTGGGTCTGGCCATCATGGTCGTACATGACCCCGACCGCACGCTTGCCGTCGAGAATGATCTGCCGGGTCATCGCATGGGTGATCACCGTCAGGTTCGGACGGTCCATCACCGGGCGTAGATAGGCGTTGGCAGTCGAGCAGCGCACGCCGTTTTTTACGGTCATGTGCATCGCGCCAAAGCCTTCCTGCATGAAGCCGTTGCAGTCATCGGTCTTGATGTAGCCCGCTTCCGCGCCGGCTTCGACCCAGGCCCCGTACAGCGGGTTTTTCATGTGGTTGCCATTGGTGGTGCTCAACGGTCCGGTCTGGCCGCGATAACTGTCGCCACCCGACTCGAAACTCTCGGCGCGCTTGAAGTACGGCAGGCAATTCTTGTAGCCCCAGCCCTCTGCACCGAGTGATTCCCACTCGTCGAAGTCACAGGCGTGGCCACGGATGTAGACCAGGCCGTTGATCGACGACGAACCACCCAGCACTTTGCCCCTGGGGCAGTGAATGCGCCGGCCGTCGAGGTAGGTTTCCGGCTCGGTTTCGTAGCGCCAGTTGTACTTCTTGGTGTTCATCGGAATCGAGAAGGCGCTGGGCATCTGGATCACCACGCTGCGGTCACTGCCGCCGAATTCCAGGACGAGGACCCTGGTCGCCGGGTCTTCGCTCAGGCGGTTGGCCAACACACAACCTGCCGAACCTGCGCCGATGATGATGTAGTCGTATTTTTGCGTAGCCATGATTATCTCCGGACCGCCGATTCGTTGAAGACGGGCATCTTTGCTTTGCCCAGCGAATCGCCGGTTGTGTATTGCGGACAGGTTTTTTCGATCTGCTGAATGACGGTTTCTTCACGCTTTAGGTCGATCGAGCGGCTCAGCCAGTAGTACGCCAAACCCGAGACGATCAGCCCGACCAGCCAGGCGATGTCGATGCTGCCCAGGGCCTTGGCCAGCGGGCCGACGTACACCTCGCGCTGCTCGACGCCGTCGAAGATGTAGAAGAACGGGATCATCGAGATGAAGCCGATGGCGTAGGCGAGGATGCCGCGCAGGCCCCAGTTGCCGTAGATGTTGCCGTGGGGCATGAAGAAGTGCGGGATGGCGTAGCGACCCTTGCGCACGAAGAAGTAGTCGGTGAGGTTGACCGAGGTCCAGGGCACCAGGAAGTACAGCATCACCACCAGGTAGATCCCCAGCACCGACAGGCCCTTGCCGGAACTCTGGATGCTCATGGCCACGCCCAGTTGCAGCAGGATCACGAACAGGATGGCGAGAATGCGCGCCTTGCGGGTCGGTTCGATGTGCTTGATCGAGTCGACGCAGGTCAGGGTGGTCAGCTTGGCGCTGTAGATGTTCATCGCGATCACCGGCAGGAACGCCAGGATGGTGACCACTACCACCGCCGTGCCCATCAGCGGCGACACGGTATTGCCGACTTGCCCCAGCGCCACCAGCACATCGGTGGAATGCAGGTGATCGGCCAGCCAGCCACCCACGGAAATCATCCACGCACCCGACAGCGATGCGCCGAGGAATACCACCGCAATCAGCTTGCCGCTGGAGGTGTTCTTCGGCAGATAGCGCGAGTAATCGGACACGTACGGGGCGTAGGCGATGTTGTAGCTGGCGGCGGCCGCGAACTGGGCGATGAAACCGGTCCAGTTGAAGCCCAGCGGCGCCGGGGCCACTTCGCCTTCGGCCAGCGGCGGCAGCACCGCATCCGGCACCCAGCCCATCAGCACCGCCAGGGTCACCAGGCCGTACAAAGGCAGCGACAGGTACAGCGCCCATTTGAAGGCGCGGTGCATCCAGTCGTGACCGAGGATCGCCAGCACCGCTGCCGGAATGGTCACCGCCACCGCAATCACCAAGGGGTTGAAGCCGAACAGCGTGTGCAACCCCTGCATCATCAGCACCAGGTTGACGATGTTGAAACCGGCGAACACGAACAGCGTCGCCAAGAGCACGAGGATCACCCCGCGATAACCGAACTGCGCGCGGGACTGGATCATCTGCGGCAGGCCCAGGTGCGGGCCTTGCGAACCGTGAAAGGCCATGAACAGCGTACCGAACATGATGCCCAGCGTGCCGGCCAGGGTGGTCCAGAGCGCGGTCAGGCCGACGCTCGGACCGACGAAGCCGATGGTCATGGTGAAGAAGGTGAAGTTGCCGAGAAACCAGAACGGGCCCTGGCTCGACAGTTTGTCGGTGCGCTCGCTCTCGGGGATGAAGTCGATGGAATGACTCTCGACCATGGACTTGTCGTCGAGCAGGGATACGTTTGCAACAGGCTTGGCGTCTATGTTCATGATGGACTCTTGTTCTTGGAAGATCATGACGAGATAACCGCATTCTTTTGGATCAGTGCCGCTCCCCCTGTGGGAGCGGGCTTGCTCGCGAATGCGTTGTGTCAGGCGCCATCCATGCCAACTGGCCCGCCGC
>NZ_JBSVXG010000021.1:0-48436 GCF_054070595.1 Pseudomonas sp. SDO55104_S430
GCGGCCCTAAAAAATGGGCCTGCTGCGCAGTCCAACGGGGGCAAGCCCCCTCGCCACAGGTATGTGTTTATCTTAACTGACTGGCATTCAGGCTTGCCCGAGAAGGCGTCAGATCATGCGCCAACGACCTCGGCCTTGCTCACCTTCTCAACCGTGGACGCCGGCCGATACAGCAGCCAGTAATAAGACCCCAGACAAATCAGCCAGCAAAACACCGCCGTCCAAACGTTGTGCGAGAAAAAGTGCGCACCCTGCATCATCCGCCCGATGGAAAACACCGACCCCAAAGCGAAAGCGAAGACAAACGCCGCGCGAGCCAGCCGTGGTCGACGGTCGCGCAGCACGAAGAACAGCGCAAACAGCGTGAACCCGGTGGCGGCATGACCGCCAGGCCAGCACCGCCCGGGTTTTTCGGTCTGCGGACGAGGGCTCAGCAATTCGCTGTACTTTTCATGACCGCCGAACTGCTCAAGACTCCACGGGCACTGCACCGCAGTCACCGCTTTCATCGGTGTGACAAAGGAAGTCGCCAGCCCCAAGGACAACACCAGGCAGCCCAACTCGCGCTTGTAAGGTTTCAGCCGCTCGACAAAAAATGAACCCATGTAGCCGAAGATGGCCAATACCGAGAAGGCGATGACGACCTGCTTGGCGCGGTCATGCAGGATGTCTTCGAGGAAGTAACTGTGCCGGCCGATGAAGTCGCCGGCGACTGGATCGTAGAACAGATTGGCCAGGTTCATGTCCAGTGAAGTCAATTCGAGCAACACCAGAATGATCGCGGTGACGGCGGGAATCCCCAGGCAGATCCAGAAATTGAGCGGGCGTGAGGCGGGGCGAGTAACGGTCGAAACCATGGCAGTTCCTGGGGCGGTGAAGTGATCTGAGAGGCGCAACCGCGCGGATTATGAACCCGATCCCGTGGTCTGCTTGTGAATCGATAGTGAAAAAATCGTTAAGATTCGCGCTTTTTTCGCACAAGATTGGCAACTGCACGCAAGTCTGGCAGTGAGCCAGACTTGGCCGTAAGCTGCGCGGGCCAAGACGGCCGTTACTGTGTACGGAGAGATACCCATGCGAATTCTTTTGGTTGAAGACAACCGCGATATCCTGGCCAATTTGGCTGATTATCTGGGGCTCAAAGGCTACACCGTGGATTGCGCTCAGGACGGTCTGTCGGGCCTGCATCTGGCGGCCACCGAGCATTACGATTTGATCGTGCTCGACATCATGTTGCCCGGCATCGACGGCTACACCCTGTGCAAACGCCTGCGCGAAGATGCCCGTCGGGACACCCCGGTGATCATGCTGACCGCTCGCGATCAACTGGACGACCGCCTTCAGGGCTTCAAGTCCGGTGCCGACGATTATCTGATCAAACCATTCGCCCTGTCGGAACTGGCGGCGCGGGTCGAAGCAGTCATGCGTCGCTCCCAGGGCGGCGGTCGCCGCACCCTGCAGGTTGCCGACCTGAGCTATGACCTGGACACCCTGGAAGTCAGCCGCGAAGGCCGCTTGCTCAAACTCAACCCCGTCGGCCTGAAGCTGCTGGCGGTGTTGATGCAGAAAAGCCCACACGTTCTGCGCCGGGAAATTCTCGAAGAAGCCCTCTGGGGCGATGACTGCCCGGACAGCGACAGCCTGCGCAGCCATGTCCATCAATTGCGCCAGGTGATCGACAAACCCTTTGCCAAACCCCTGCTGCATACCGTGCACGGTGTGGGTTATCGCCTGGCAGAGGGGCGTGATGGAGTTTAAACAGAGCCTTGCCCAGCGGATCATCATCGCCTTTGCGCTGATGAGCGCACTGGTGGCCGGCGCCTTTGCCATGGGCATCGTGGCGACGGTGCACCTGGTGGAAGAAAAGCTGATCTCGGCGGGGCTGGGCGGCGACCTTCAGCGCCTGTTGTTGATGGATAACGTCTCCGACTGGAGCCATCGTCCCGAGCCGGACCAGCTGTTTTATTTCAGTGGCGGGCCGGGGGATTTCGAGCTGCCCAAGGATTTGCGGCATCTGGATTCGGGGTTTCACGAGGTATTTCGCGAGCAGCTGTCTTATCACGCGATGGTCGAAATCGTCGACGGACGGCGCTATGTGTTGCTGCAGGATCAGAGTGACTTCGAAGAGCGTGAGCGGGTGCTGTTCGCCGTGGTGCTGGTGGGTTTCGTACTGAGTCTTGCACTGGCGGTTTTCCTCGGCTGGGTCCTGGCGCGCAAGGTCATGGCGCCGGTCGTGCGACTGGCCCGCCAGGTGCGTCACCGCGATCAGTTGCTGGGGCTGGCGCCGCCCTTGGCTCCGGACTATGCAGCGGACGAGGTCGGTGAACTGGCGGTTGCTTTCGACGCAACCCTTGGACGCCTGCGCCAGGCATTAACCCGCGAGCGCTTGTTCACCAGCGACGTCAGCCACGAACTCCGTACGCCTTTGATGGTGCTCGCCAGTTCCTGTGAACTGCTGCTGGAAAACCCCGGGATCGATCAGCGCGGCCGGGCTCAGGTCGAACGAATTGCCCGTGCCAGTGAAGAAATGCGTGAATTGGTGCAAACCTTTTTGATGCTGGCCCGTGCCAAGCGCGAAGATGCCGGCATGTCGCCGCATCAGTCGCTCGCTCAGGTGGCCGATGGTCTGCTCAATCTGTGGCGCGAGCCGATCGAAGCCAAGGGTTTGCGGCTCATTTTTGAACCTGGCGAGCCGCAGGACGCGCGTTACAACGCGACACTACTGCACGCGGTGATGGGCAACCTGTTGCGCAACGCCTTGCATTACACCGAGCAGGGCTTCATTCGCCTGACGCTGACTGACAACGGTTTCATTGTGGAAGACAGCGGCGTCGGCATCCCCGAGGAAAAACGCGAAGCGATGTTCGAGCCGTTCGTGCGGGGCACGGAAAAGCGCGGCGACGGGTTGGGGCTTGGGCTTTCGCTGGTACAGCGAATCTGTGAAAACCAGGGCTGGACGGTCAGCCTGACCACCATGGAACCCAATGGTTGTCGTTTTCAGGTGGATCTGCACACGCCTGACCAGAAAGGCTGAAACACGAGTAATCCTGACAGGCGGCAGGCCCTGTAAAACCTCGAAATACTTCGAGGTTTTACATGACAAATTTTTCACAATCGCATGACCTGACGTCGACATTGGGCTGCCTAAGGTGGTTGCCATTCGAAAGTACAGGAGACCTTTGTGATGGCCGGCCCGATCAAACTTGATTTTTCCCAGAAATATGACGACGAACATGCCAAGCGCTATCTGCGCAAGCACAAGGATGGTCTGGGCCGTCGGCTGTCGCACTGGCGTGACGTTCAAATGGCCCGAAAGGCCCTGACGGCGGTCGGTGAGCCGGGCCTGGTACTTGATCTGCCCTGCGGCGCGGGACGCTTCTGGCCGATGCTGGCGGAAAAACCGAACCGCGTGATCATCGGCGCCGACAACTCCGAATCCATGATCAAGATCGCCACCCAGTCGCAACCGGCCGAAGTGGTAAAACGGGTACAACCCTTGCACACGTCTGCATTCGACATCGGCTTACCAGATAACGCCGTCGACAGCATATTCTGTATGCGTTTGCTTCATCACATCGGTGAGGCCGAGCATCGGCTGGCTATTTTGCGCGAATTCGAGCGCGTCAGCCGTGACAGCGTGATCCTTTCGCTGTGGGTGGATGGCAATTTCAAGGCCTGGAAACGCAAGCGCGCAGAGAAAACCCGTGGGCAGGAAGGTTACCAAAATCGATTTGTGTTACCTGCTGCTACGGTGGAGAAGGAATTTGAGCAGGCTGGGTTCCGAATTCAGGAACGTCTGGACTTTATACCGCTCTATGCCATGTGGCGAGTTTACGTATTACGCAAGAGGTAACAGGATGGCAGTGCAGTATGCAGAGGGATCGGGTATGGGTTCCGAGGACCGTTTCGACCATTTCTGGAATCAGCGCGGTGACTGGGTAGAAGAGCCCAATGTCCGTCGTGGTGGAGAAAGTGGCGTGCAACGGGTCATGGGCAGTGATGGTCAGCTGCTTTATGTGAAGCGCCAGACCGGGCATATCCATCGCTCGCTGCTGCACCCGTTCGGCCGGCCGACGGTTCTGCGCGAGCGTGATGCCCTCAATGGTGTGGGCAAACTCGGTGTTCGTGTGCCGCAGATCGTTTACTGCGGCGCACAGCGCGACCCTGTGCACAAATGGCGCGCATTGCTGGTCACCAAATCCCTGGATGGTTTCGATGAAATCGAAAACTGGTACGCGGCAGGTGGCCGGGAGCGTTACGGCGAGGTGGTGCATGATCGCGTGCTGAAGGATCTTGCCGAGAACCTGGCGCGCATGCACAAGGGGCGTTGGCAGCACAGTTGCTTGTATATCAAGCATGTGTTTTTGCGTGTGACGGGCGAAGGTGAGGCGGCCAAGGTCGAGGTGGCGCTGATCGATCTGGAGAAGTGCCGGCAGCGGATGACCGCGGGGCAAGCGGCGGCTCATGACATGAAGCAGCTGCGTCGCCACTCGTCGTTCAATCCGGCGGATTGGGGAAAGCTCGTCTACTTTTACAAGACGGCGTTTGGCAGCGCTATCAAAGGTTTATAGCGATGAAACTCGAAGTTGCGCGAGGTTTGTTTCTAGTAGGAGCCTTGGCAGTTGCTTCACTGGCGGTGGCTGCCTGGGAGCAGCCCCGCACGCAAGTTCTCAGTTCGGTTAATGGTGAAAGTTGTCCATTGCCGCGGGTGGTCAAAGCGGTATCGGCGAGTCAGCCGGATCATGATTTGTTGTTGTTTGTGTTTGGGATGTCGCAGGGATTGAAACCCTAGGGTTTGGAATGATTGAAGCCAACAAAAAAGGCCTCGCTGAATGCGGGGCCTTTTTATTGGCTTTGTGGCGATGCTCTTTTGGTTGGATACATATCCATTGCTGCGGGCGCGGCTGCTGTCTGTTCCGCCCTGACGGTCGGGTCACTTTTGGCAAACGCCCCAAAAGTAACCAAAAGGTCTCGCCCCAACGTTCGGTCCCTCGCCAAGGCTCGGGATCCCTTCGCTCCGGCATTCATCCGGGGGCATCGCCTCCGGTTTGCTTCGCTGCACCTCCTCTCGATGTGTGCGGCTTCGCCGCACGGCGCTGCGCGCCTGACCCCCGGATGAACGCCTCCACTCAGCCTGCCGACGGGGCGGGTGGATCAAAATCAAAAGCGAGGCGGCCTACCGGCCGGCCTGATCGGGATTGGTCCGTGTAGGAGCTGCCGAAGGCTGCGATCTTTTGATCTTGAAAGATCGCAGCCTCGTTCCACTCGACAGCTCCTACAGTGATCCGGGTCACCCACAGATCCTGCGTCCACCACAAAACCTGTAGGAGCGAGGCTTGCCCGCGAATTCGTCACCACAGACGACGCTGATTCTGTAAATGTACCCAATCCCATTGTGGGAGCGAGCCTGCTCGCGATGAATTCCCAGACACCGCGTGCAGGCGCCCCGCGTTATCGTTGACCACCATCGCGAGCATGCTCGCTCCTACAGTGTCCGGCGTCGGCCACAGATTTTGCATCCACCACAGAACCTGTGGGAGCGGGCTTGCTCGCGAATTCGGCGGGGCAGTCGACATCTATGTATCTGATCCACCGCCTTCGCGAGCAAGCCCCACGCCTACGGGGGTTGCAGGCTTGTCGGGTTTGGCCAGCAGGGTGTAGACGCAGGGCAGTACGAACAGCGTGAACAACGTGCCAATCGACATCCCCGTCGCGATCACCGTACCGATGTCGAATCGGCTGACCGCGCCCGCGCCGGTGGCGATGATCAGTGGGACCATGCCGAAGACCATGGCGGCGGTGGTCATGAGGACTGGGCGCAGGCGGATGGAGGCGGCTTCTTCTACGGCTTCGCGGGCGGTCAGGCCTTTTTCCTTGCGCAACTGGTTGGCGAATTCGACGATCAGGATCCCGTGTTTGCTGATCAGGCCGATCAAAGTCACCAGCCCGACCTGGGTGTAGATGTTCATGCTGGACCAGCCGAGGAACAGCGGCAGCAAGGCACCGCAGATCGACAGCGGCACGGTCACCAGGATCACCAGCGGGTCGCGGAAGCTTTCGAATTGTGCGGCCAGGACCAGGAAGATGATGGCCAGTGCCAGGGCGAAGGTGACCCACAGTGCACTGCCTTCCTGCACGTATTGCCGCGAGGCGCCGGCATAGTCGACGGCGAAACCTGCGGGGGCTTCTTCCCGGGCGATCTGGCGCACGGTGTCGATGGCTTCGCCCATGCTGACCAGGGGAACGCCGGAGAGGATCGCCGAGTTGAGTTGCTGGAACTGGTTCAGCTGTCTCGGTCGGGCCCGGTCCTTCACCGTGATCAGGGTCGAGAGGGCCAGCAGTTCATTGTTGTTGTTCCTGACGTAGTAGTTGTTCAGCCAGTCCGGGTTGTCCCGAAACGGTCGCTCGACCTGGGCGATGACCTTGTAACTGCGGCCCTCGATGGTGAAACGGTTGATTTCCGCCTCGCCCAGCAAGGTCGCCAGCGTTCCCCCCAGTTCCTGCATCGACACGCCCATCTGTGCGGCCTTGGCGCGGTCGATGTCCACCACCACTTCCGGCTTGTCGAAGGCCAGGTCGACGTCGACGAAGGCGAACTTGCCGGATTCGATTGCACGCTTCTTCACCCGGTCGACCACTTGTAGCAGCAACTCGTAATCGTTGGCGGTGTTGATGACGAACTGGAACGGCAGCCCCTCGCCGGTGCCCGGCAAAGAGGGCAGGTTGAAACCGAAAATCTGCAGGCCCGCGATGCCTTCGAGCTTGGCCTGAACATCGGGCAGGATCTGCATCTGGGTCCGGTCCCGGTCGTTCCAGGGCTTGAGCAGGAAGCCGCCGATGCCCGATTGCACGCCGTTGAAGCCGTTGATCTGGAATGAGGAGTAGTACTCGGGGAAGGCCTTGAAGATCGAAATGAATTCGTCGGTGTAGGCATTGAGATAGTCGAGGTTGGTCGGTTGCGGGGCGCTGGCAATCATGAAGATGATGCCTTGGTCCTCGTCCGGTGCCAGTTCCGACTTGGTGAACTTGAGCAACACCGGAATCAGGCACAGCACGATCACGGCAAAGACCAGCACCACCGGCCGGGTGTTGAGGGTGCCATGCAACATGCTCTGATAACGACGTTTGAGGCTTTCGAAAATCAGGTCGAGGCGGTGCGCCAAGCCGGTGGGGTTTTCGTCGTGGCGCAGCAGGTAGGCGCACATCATCGGTGACAACGTCAGGGCGACGACGCCGGAGATCACCACCGCTCCGGCCAGGGTCAGGGCGAACTCCTTGAACAATGCGCCGGTCAGCCCCGTCAGGAAGCCGATCGGCGCGTACACCGCCGCCAGGGTGATGGTCATCGAGACCACCGGCATGGCAATTTCCCGCGCGCCTTCGAGGGCGGCGTCAAACGGCGTCTTGCCCTCCTCGATATGCCGGTGAATGTTCTCCACCACCACGATGGCGTCGTCCACCACCAGACCGATGGCCAACACCATCGCCAGCAGGGTCAGCAGGTTGATCGAGTAACCCATCATCTGCATGAAGAACATCACGCCGATCATCGACAGCGGGATGGTCACCACCGGGATCACCACCGAACGCAGCGCGCCGAGGAACAGGAACACCACCACGATCACGATCAGCACCGCTTCGAACAGGGTTTTCACCACTTCATCGATCGACGCCTGAATGAACAGCGTGGCGTCATAGGCGATTTCGGCCTTGAGGTTGGGCGGAAGCTGGGCCTCGAGGTCCGGCATGATCTTGCGCACTTCCTTGATCACGTCGAGCGGGTTGGCGCCGGGCGTGGCCTTGATGCCGATGTACACAGACGGGGTGCCGCCGAAGGAACTGATGGTGTCGTAGTTTTCCGCGCCCATCTCCACCCGCGCGACATCGCGCAACAACACCCGGCTGTCGCCGTCGACCTTGAGCGGGATGGCGGAGAAGGCCTCGGCGGATTTGAGTTCCGTGCTGGCGTTGATGCTGGTGACCACGTACTCGCCTTTGACCTCGCCGGCGGCGGAGAGGAAGTTGTACTGGCGCACCGCATTGGTCACATCGCTTGCCGTCAGGCCGAAACCGGCGAGCTTCACCGGGTCCAGCCACAGGCGCATGGCGAACACCTGGTTGCCGAGAATCTCGGCTTCGGCCATGCCGGGCAGGGTCGCCAGCTTCGGCTGGATGACCCGCGACAGGTAGTCGGTGATCTGCGGGTTACTCAGTTCCTTGCTGAAGAAACTGATGTACATCAGCGCCGAGGCGTCTGCCGCTTCCTTGCTCAGGACCGGGTCTTCGGCGTCCTGGGGCAGTTGGTTCTTGACCTCGTTGGCCTTGGCCAGCAATTCCGTGAACAGCCGGTCGCTGTTGGCGCCGATGCGGGCGTAGATCGAAATCACCGAGAAGTTCTGGCGACTGACCGAGGTCATGTAGTCGATGCCCTCGGCACTCGCCAGGCTCTGTTGCATCGGCTGGGTGATGTAGCCCTGGATGGTTTCGGCGTTGGCCCCGGGGTAGGCGGTGGTGACCGTGATCAGAGCGTTTTCCATTTGCGGGTATTGGCGCAGCGGCAGCTTGCTCCAGGCCTGGAAGCCCAGCAGCACAATCAGCAGGCTCACCACGGTCGCGAGGACCGGGCGGCGGATGAACGGATCGGTAAAAGCCATTGGGAGTTCCTTGATCAGTCAGCGCGTGGCTGGCTGTTCTTCTCGGCCAGAGTCTTGTCATCGCTGATGGCGATGTGTGCACCGTTATCCAGTTTGATCTGCCCGGCGGTGACGACGGTTTCGCCGTTCTGCACGCCTTTGGTGATCATCACCATGCCGTCGCGACGTTCGCCGGTTTCGACGAAACGTCGTTCGGCCACCAGGATCGGCTGGCCCTTGTCGTCCTTCTCGACGCTGCCGTCTTCGGCTTTCTTCTGCGCGGCGACATACAGCGAGTTGCCATAGAGGGTGTAGGTGATCGCGCTTTCCGGTACGACGATGCGCGGCTGGGGATTGGGCAACATCACCTCGAGGCTGGCGAACATCCCCGGCAGCAACTTGCCGTCGGGGTTGGCCAGGGTCGCGCGCACCTGCATGTTGCGCGTGCTGTTTTCCAGTTTCGGGTTGATCGCGCTGATGGTGCCGGGGAAGGACTGGGTGGGATAGGCCGCAACGATTATTTCAACCGGCTGGCCGAGGGCGATTTTCGGCACCGACTGCTCGGGCACGAAGAAGTCCACATAGAGGCTGCTGAGGTCTTGCAGGGTGGCGATCTTGGTGCCGCTGGCAAGGTAGTCGCCGATGTCCACCTGACGAATACCGATGGTGCCGCTGAAAGGGGCGACGATGCTCTTTTTGCCCAGGGCGGCCTTGAGCTGATTGACCGTGGCCTTGCTCTTTTTCAGCACGGCGGAGAGGCGGTCGAATTCACCCTTGGAAATCGCCTGGCTGCCGACCAATTGGCTGCCTCGGCCAAAGTCCAGCTGGGCCAGCCCGAGGTCGGCCTGGGCGGTTTCCAGCAAGGCGGTTTCCACGGCGCTGTCGAGTCGCAGCAGCGGTTGACCGGCTTTTACCTTTTGCCCTGACTCGAACTGCAGATCGACGACCGTGCCGTCGGTCTCCAGGCTCAGGTCCACGCCCTGCAATGCCTTGAGCGTGCCGACCGTCGGCAGACGGGCCTGCCATGGCTTTTCGGCGGCCGTGGCCACGGCGACGCTGATGGGCGGCTTGGGCGCGGAGAAGCCCTGGATCATCGTATAGATGGAGAAGGCTTTGTACCCGGCCAGTACCAGCACGATCAGCAGCACAACACCCAACATGATCAGCATGCGGCGACGCAGCATATTTCCAGTTCCTTGGAGAAAATCAGGTGAGACAGGAAGGCACATTACCGCGAGTGGGAAGGGGATTCCAACTGCGGGTCGTCAAGGCTTGAGCGCGTGGCAGGTTGCGGAGGGGAAAGATCGCAGCCTTCGACAGCTCCTACAGGGTGGACATCATGCCCGAGCGGGAGTTGGCGAAGGTTGCGATCTTTTTCGCAGGATTTACGCCATCAAATGCAGATGGTTGTCCCAGAGCCCCGCGGGCAGCTCCAGTGGTTTTGCAACAAGGTTTGTCTGGCGGCAATCGTAGTAGCGGCAGCGGCCCTGGCCGGAGGTCACGACGAAGCCGTCGGCCACGGCGCCCACGCCTGCGCAATCGGGAAGCGGCGCGTCGAGGCGTACTTCGCCGCTGTCCAGGTCCCAGATGAAAAAACGGTTGCCCCGTGGCGCGGTCAACGCCACCAAGCGCAGGTCACTGTGCACCGCGACGCTGGCGGTGTAGTGCCCCATGGCCTGCAACTGGTGCTCGGGCACCGGGAACGCCACGAACGGCTTGCCCGGGCGCTTGATCGCCAGCAGCTCCGAACGCTCGTGGGAGGCGCCCATGAATTGCTGGCCGGCGACGATGGTGCCGTCGCTGGCGATCCCCAGATGCCTCACGCTGTTCATCTGCTGGGCCAGGGTTTCCTTGCTCAGCAGGGTGCCGTCGCGCTGCATCAGCACCAGGCTCGGCTCCATGGCGTCGAGGTTCATGTCGACACGGCTTTCCGCTTCGGTGCGAATGCCGCCGTTGGCCACCACCAGGGTTTCGCCATCCGGCATCCAGGACACCTGATGCGGGCCCAGGCCGTGGGTGGAAATCTCGCCGCTGTGCACCAGCCGCTCGCCTTCGAACTTGTACACACCGAGCAGGCCGCGACCCGGATCGGTGGTGTCGTTCTCGGTGGCGTACAGCCAGTCGCCACTCTGGTGAATCACCGCATGGCCATAGAAATGCCGATTCGGTTGCGAGGTGATGGTTTGCAGCAGCGTGCCGTCACGCAAGTCGATCAGGTAGCTCTCGGTGCCCGGGCGCCTAGCGACGAACAGGGCGATGGGCTGCGTCGGGTGATTGATGATGTCGTGACAGCGCTGACCGACCTGGGTGGCGAACACCCGGGTGCCGTCCAGCCGATACCCGGCGGCGTAGTGCCGGCCGTCGGTATCGTCCCGTGCCGACAGCAGCAGCGGGCTCTGATCCTTGCGCTTGAACAGCGTCCAGCCGCCCAGTGTCACTGCTCCCAGCAGCAAACTACCTAAAGTCAGAGCCTGACGTCGCAGCATGGCACTTGTCCTCATCAGTCACCGTCGTTGGCGTTGAAGCCCAGTTGGATGCCCAGCGCCTTGGCCAGTTCGCCTTCGTGCAGGCGGTGGACGACGTTCAGGCTGTCGTAGATATCGTTGAGTTGCTGGCGACCTGCGTCGTCGTTGAGCATTTCGGTCAGCGAGCGCTGGTTGCTGGCGAACAGCTTGAGCGAGGCGGCATAGGCGGCATCGATCTTGTCGGCCAGGGCTTTCTGCTCGCTCGGCAACAGGCCGCGCAGGCCTTTGTTGTCGACGCCTTCCCAGACGGTCTTGGCGGCGGCGAGGCTGGCTTCCATGCTGGTCAGGGACGACTGGCTGCGCCAGGCATCGGCCTGGAACGGCTGCGGTACGCCCTTGGTCTGGCGGCCCATCGGCGTGCCGAGTTTCTTCTTCAGGCTGTCCAGTGCGGTGACCTGTACGCGCAGCAGATCGGCGATCGCTTCGTGGGAGTCGGCGTAACGCTGGTTCGGGAACTTGCTCATTTGCGCGAGCATGCCGTCAGTGTTGTTCCAGGTTTTCAGGATCTCCTCAGCCAGTTGCTTCTGGCGCTCGCCGATGGCGATCAGCAGCGGGCAGTACTTGGCTTTCTGTTCGGCATTGGCCACATCGGGCTTGCTGTCGAACAGGATGTATTCGTAGGCCGACAGGCCCTGGACCACAACGCTGGACTTGGCCAGTTCAGCGGCATTGATCTGCGGCTGGGCGGTGACCAGTTGCTCGACCTGACGGCCGACGAGGTTTTTCTTGTCCGGCCAGAACTGCACCTGCCACGAACGGTTGCCCTCGGCCAGCGGCCCGATCAGCAGCGGTTGCAACTCGGCCCAGGCTTTTTGCGCGTGAAGGAAGTCGGCACGGGCGGTTTCCAGGGTTTCCTTGCCTTCGCAGTAGGCCAGGGCGCTGACGGCCAACTGACGGTCGGCTTCGACCCAGCGGGTGTAGGTCGGCAGGATCACCGATTTGGCGATGGCCGCCGAGGTGACGGCTTGCGGGTCCTGGGGCGAGCAGGCGCCCAGGGCAAGCGCGGCAAGGCTGGTGAACAACAGTTTGGGACGGAACATGTCGGGCTCCCGCGGGAATGGGTATTAAAGGGAATTCAGGAACGCCAGCAACGCAGCGCGCTGCTCGGCATCGAAAGTCAAAACCTGTTGCTGCGCCTTTTTCGCTTCGCCGCCATGCCAGAGCACGGCTTCGAGCAGATTGCGGGCGCGGCCGTCATGCAGGAACTGGGTGTGGCCGCCGACCGCTTCGGTCAGACCGATACCCCACAACGGCGGTGTGCGCCAGTCGCGGCCACCGGCCTTGAATTCAGTGCGGTTGTCGGCCAGGCCGTCGCCCATGTCGTGCAGCAGCAGATCGCTGTAAGGGCGAATCACTTGATTGGCCAGTTCAGGTTCGGCGGCGTTGGCGGCGGTGGTGTACTTGGGGGTGTGACAGGACTGGCAGCCAGCCTGATAAAACAGGTTCTTGCCGGCCAGCACTTCAGGCGCGCCGACATCGCGGCGCGCCGGTACGGCGAGGTTGCGGCTGTAGAACAGCACCAGACGCAGGATGTTGTCGCTGACTTCAGGCTCGCCCTGCGGGCCATTGCCGTTCGGGGCCTGCTTGCAGGTGGTTTGCGCGTCCGTGCAGTCATCAAAGGGTCTCAGGCTGGTGGTGAGGCCCATATCACCAGAAAACGCGTGAACATTTTGTTGATTGAGGTTCGGTTGTCCGGCTTTCCAGCCAAACCGGCCGAGAACGGTTTTCTGCTGGGCGTCATCCCAGACCCGGTTCGGGCGGCCTGCGATGCCCTTGTTCTCCTTCGCCTGAGCCTCGGCGTTGGCCAGGATGGCCTCGTCGGGAATGGCTTCGAGCAGGCCCAGGCCGATCATCGGCGGGGCGATCCGGGCCGAGAAACGAGTGTCGGGGTGCATCGGGCCATAACCCAACTGAGTGATGTTCAGGGTCGGCTTGCGTAGCTCGACTTCAGTGCCGTCCTTGAAACGCACCGACACCGGCGTGTAATCGACCCGCACCTTGCCCTCCGGAACGACGCCGGGAATGGCCATGTCCTGGAACTGTCCGCCGTAGACCGGCTCGGGCACGACGCCCTGTTGCTCGATGATTTTCGCGTAGGCCGGGTCATCGGGAATTGACAGGCGCACCAGCATCGACACGGCGCTGGTCGCATCCGGCCCCGGCGGATGACCGCGGCCGTCCTTGACGTGGCAGTTCTGGCAGGCGTTGGTATTGAACAGCGGGCCGAGGCCGTCGCGGGCGGTGGTGGTCGCCGGCGCGATCACCCAGGGGTTGCGAAAGAAGCTGTTGCCGACGCTGAAGTCCACGCGCCGCGAGGGCGGCAGGTTGGCGGAGGGCAGCGAAAAGGCGTTCTGATCAGTCTTGCGCACGGTCGCGCTGCCCCCGGAGCGGGCTTCACCGGGCTCTGCCTTGGTAAAACGCGGGGCGTCATCGCAGGCACTCAGGCCCAGGGCCAGAACCAGTGCGGACAAGCGAAGAAGCAGCGGGGGCATCAGAGATCCTGCAAGACGGGCAAAACAAAGGCGCAAAGTCTAACAGGGCAGGGGAGTTTGAATAAGAGGAATTATTGTTTGCTTGCACGCAAAGCGGCGCCTGAGGCCGTGTAGACCCGCTTTCTCATAGATATGTACCGCCCCGTGCATTTGGCGCGCGGACAGGATGCCGGTCCTCTTTCAACCGGAGTTATGCGCCATGCCTCATCAAGCCCAATCAACCGTGCGGACCGCGTTGTCCATCGCCCGGGCTACCCCGGCCCAGATCACCCTGCAAGAACGGCTGTCGGAAGTGGACATTCGACTGGCCGAGCGATTTGCCGCCCAGCCTCATTTTCATGAGTTCGTCCGGCAGGCATTCGAAAAACAATTCCCCACCCTGAGCCCCGCACCCGATTTATCGCTGACTTTCATCAGCCATGACGACACTCGGCAGACGACCGAACCCAGCCTGATGGACGCCGTGGTGCGGCGCATAGTCAGCGGCAAGGCTTCGGATCTGGCCGAACGCAAGGCCGTGTTCCTCCGAGCCACCGACACGGGCGCAGAGCCCGCGCCCTACACCGCACTGACACCCGAGGCGTTCGATGCCTTTCTCGACAAGTTGACCGCAGACCTGCCGGCGCAATACACGCAGCACCTGCAGCGCTACTGGACCACGGCCTGCAGCCCGACGGATGTGCGCACCTACAAACAGTGGCTGGTGGCGACACGCATCGATCAGTTGAAGGCCGAAGTCGCTCTGCTCAAAAGCGATGGTCTGTTCAGCGCCACTGCCGCGACCCTGTTCGACAAGATCCTGCGTTATCCGGATGCAATGGCCCGGCAGACGCTGGAAGACTATCGCCCATGCGTTTACGCCGTTGCCCTCCAGGACGCCGAGGCGAATGCGATGACGCTGCATGGAGCCTTCATTCTGACCTCGCGAGACCCGCAGGACGGCGAGGTGCGCTGGGAAAGCGAAGTGACCGCTCCGGTGGTGCGGCCCGTCGATCCAAGCGCCAATGTCGGCACAGTGTTGCTGTTCACACCGAACAATGGCCTGGAAGAGTTCGAGTCCCTAGCCACTCTTGATCGCGAACTGCACCGTCGCCTGAGCCACGCCATGGAGTTCGCAACCTTGAGCGCACTGGTCACCGACACCGAGCAGCCGCGAGTGCTGGCGCTGCAAGGCAAGGCACCGGAACGCGACTCGCTGAAATACCTGGAGCGCCTGGACTCTCCCTTTGAACACGGCATCGAATCGCAATGCCGACTGATCGAGAAAAACCTCGAGTCGACCCTCGCCCGTTACGTAAAGCAGGGCGTGCATGCGGACATGGCGAACCTGCCCGGCGCCATCGACCGGGTGACCGACCTGCGGCGCGCCTTCGCCATCCAGCCGATTCTGCAAGCCCGGCTGCGCAAACAGTGCAAGGCCCGCCTGATCGCGTTTCTGCAAGGCGCTTCCCGTGCCGATCAGGAGGCCTGGGCCAAGGCTTTCACGAACTACACCGAGGCGTTGGCCAGTCTGTCGGAGTACGAGGGCTTGCCATCGTTGGCCCAGTTCAGCGACCGGCGACAACTGTTGGCCTACAGCAACCGTCAATTGCGCGCAGCGCTGGAAGTCGAGCACGGCCTGACGGTGAATCCGGACGATATCGTGGTGCACACCAAGGAGCCGGAACTGCCAAGCAATTCGATTCCTTCCGGCGCCCCCGGTACCTCTATCCGTGAGCCGGGGGATTTCAAGTTCAAGCATCGCCAGCGAACCCTGACCGAGCTGGCGCTGGATAACCTTTCCGGAATCGACCACAACTTCACCCGCTACTCCAGGTTGAGCCTGAAAACCACCGAAGCGTCCTACGACGGCCTGACCCTCGAGCAGGTCAAGGAACTGGTGCGTTCGGTCAATGTCGGCCAGAGCTATCAGGATTTCCTCAAGTCCAGTCTGGTCAGCTCGCCGGCGGCATTGGCACGCAAGCAATCCTTCGCCGGCCTGTTCGAGCGGCAGATCCGGCTCGATGCCATCGAAGCCCGGATCAACGGCGACTTTCTTCCCGACCGCCTGGAGCGTGGCTTCAATTGGGTGCAAGCGGTCCTCGATGCCCCGGAGGACAGCGATCAACGCAAAACCGTTGAAGGTCATCGGATTATTGTCCAGAGCCTGCAATTACGCGGGCAAAGGGTGCGCGGCGTGCTGTTGTTCGCGACGGCTTCGGCCGGAACCAGCTCGGTCGTGGCCTACACGCCGGGGGCGCCGGACGGGCGCGTGTTCCATGAATACGTGAAAGAGCGCCTGATCGCCGACTTTGTCCACAACAGTTCCTGGCGCGACTATCTGGTGGGACGCGTGGATCGGGCTAGCCAGGCGCAGGTCCAGGCCACCTTGAAGGGCCGGGGCGATGTCTCGACCGTGCACATGGCCAACATCGCCAAAAACATTTTCGAAGACGCCTACGAGGTCGAGGCCAATTTCGCGATCAATGACGCGACGGCCCAGGTCACCACCACCCGCCAGACCAATGTCGAGACGGGCCTATTCGTCGTCACCACGGTGATCGATGTCCTGACGCTGGTACTGCCGGTGCATGTCACGCTGCCCGTGGGGGTGGCCAGGAGTCTGATTTCCATCTTCAACGCCGTGGATACGGCGCAGATCGGCGATCGTACGGGGGCTGCCCATCACATCGTCCGCGCGTTGGCGGAATTCACCGGGGTGCTGATCGATAGCGTCATGGGCGCGGCACTGCTGCGGGGCAAGCCTGCGGTCAAGGTCGAAGCGGGAAGCCGGGCCCTGGATCCACAGACGGCCCTGCGCAAAAAGCCGGGCGGACTGCTCGAACTCAAGGGCTGGGAAGGCAAGGGCATCTACTACAAGCCGGCCAACGAATTCAGCGCCAGACAGTATTTTCTCCATGAGCGCAAACGCTGGTATTCGCTCATCAACGAGGGGTTTGAACAGACCTGGCGAATCCGCGATGCACGCAAGGCGTATCAGATCTACTACAGCCCGATCCGCCAGAATCCGCGAGGGGGATGGGAGATCGGCAACGCTGGCAATGCACCGAGATTGCTGGGCGGCAACTCACCGCAGAGTGCACTTCGCGACCTGTATCCGTTTCTTGATGAGCGGCAGGTCGAGCGAGTGTTCGAGTCCTTCGCGTTTCCCCGGGGGCGTGAAGTCGAGTTGGGGTTGAGCTTTGTGCAGCATCTGCGTTCGGGGGCTGCACTGGATGCGTTCGGTCAGTATCTGCTGGTCAGCGACCAGATCCTGCGCATGCGTCTGCTGGGGCATGGCGTGCCGGCTGGTTTTACCGGTGGGGGTGTGGTTCGCGAACCGTCTGCGTCGGGTAGCGGAGCGAGCAGGGCGCCCGCGCCATTGCCCCCGACTCGCGTTCGACCGGCCCATGAACGATTCATGGAGTGGGGGCAGGTCATCGACGCTGCGGATGTGCAACTGCAAAACGCCGAGTTGGGTCTTTACCGGCGCACAGGCGGCGACCCGTCTTTGGTGGGGCGTGACTACATCAAGATCGACGACCACTATTACCCGATCCTGCCGGCGGGAAGTATCGCCTCACCCCATCTGGCGTTCAGGTTCGACGATCGGATAGATGTCAGGCATTTTGCCCAGTTCGAGCACCTGATCTGGGCGGATCCCTTCAGTCAGCCGCGTCCGGTGTTTTTTGCCTCCGAAGACAAACTCTGGGTCACTTCGGCCTCTTTACCTTTCGAGAAAACCATCAGCACTTACGTGGCCGATGCGTTCCCGACGTTCAGCTCCAGCAGTCAGCAGCAGGCCGCGCAAACACTGTTCGGGCTGACGAATCCCAACGGCCTGACCGCTTCGGGATTGGCCAGGCTTCACCGCACCCTGAAGACCTGGCGCAATCGCTCCACCCCTGATGCGGCGTTGGGTGGCATCGTGGGTGACCCGCTATCCCTGCTGCCGGCGACGCCAAAGAACTCGACGGGCCAGTGGCTGCTTGGGGAATATTCGACGCTCTATAATCGGGTGCAATTGCGCACCGAAGGCGTCGACATGCTGTTGCACGCGGTGATGAGTTCCGGGACCGAGGAGTCGATACGGGTGCTGATGTCCGAGCGCCTGGTCGGCAGCGGATACGAAATGCTTTCGGGCTACCGTCTGGGTTCCGAGTTGCTGTTCAGGCGTCCCGGGCGTCCTCAATTGTTCTGGCTGTCATTGCGCAGAGTCCGCGGGCACGTGGTCGATGGCAGTGCTTACGTCGCGCCTCGCGTCGAGCTGATGGACACGGCCACTCGGGCGCTGGTCACGAGGGCTCAGGCCAGTAACGATCTTGTGGCGTTGGTGGGAGGCGTTCGTTTACCCAGCGCAGGTACGGCGCTCGAAATCTTTGTGTTCAAGGCATGAAGCCCTGATAGCAGGGTAAAAATATCGATATAAAAAAAGCCCCGACTCGTCGGGGCTTTTTCATGGGGCGTTGAAACCGGCGTTTGATCAGAACTCGTGATCAGCGTTGTCCGGGTTCAGGTCGGCGATACCCAGTTTGCCGGCAGCGGCTTCGATCGAACCGGTCTGCTTGACCAGGGACGCGATGGCGTCACGCACGATCTGGTTGCCAGCGGTGTTGCCGGCGGCGATCAGCTGGTCATAGTGCTCACCCTTGTTGGCGTGATCGACGATGACCTGCATCTTGGCTTCGGTGTTGGCCAGGTCGGCCTTCAGCGCGGTGTCGGTGGCCGGGTCGATTTTCGCGACCAGGGACGACAGGCTGGCACCGGTCATCTTGGTGCCGTCGACGCGGGTGTACTCGCCCAGGTAGACGTTACGAATGCCCTTGGCATCGTAAAACTGCGAGTTATGGGTGTTGTCGCTGAAGCAGTCGTGTTCGTCTTCAGGGGAGTTGGCTTCCAGGGAAACCTTCATGCGCTCGCCCGCCAGTTCGCCCAGAGACAGGCTGCCCATGCCGAACAGCATTTTGCGCAGGCCGCTTTCGCCTGGCTCGGCTTCCAGGGTGGCGCGGTAGTTGTCGGCCACGTTCGGCTTCCAGTTACCGACCATTTCTTCCAGGTCGCTGACCAGCAGTTGGGTCACGGCTTTGAGGTAAGCGCGACGACGCTCGTTGTGACCGCCGGTGGCGCCGGCGCCTTCCAGGTAGTCCGAAGCAGGACGGTTGCCGGCGCCAGGGCCGGTGCCGTTCAGGTCCTGGCCCCAGAGCAGGAATTCGATGGCGTGGTAGCCGGTGGCGACGTTGGCCTCGGAACCGCCCAGCTCGTTCAGGCTGGCGAGTTTTTCCGGGGTGATCTCTTTCACGTCGATCTTGTCTTCGCCGACCTGAATTTCGGTGTTGGCGATGATGTTGGCGGTGGCGCCCGGGTTACCCAGTGCGTGCTCGTAGGATTTGTCGACGTAGTCGATCAGGCCTTCGTCCAGTGGCCAGGCGTTCACCTGACCTTCCCAGTCGTCGATGATGGTGTTGCCGAAGCGGAACACTTCGCTCTGCAGGTAAGGAACGCGGGAGGCGATCCAGGCTTCGCGGGCCGCTTTCAGGGTGTCGGCGTTCGGCTTGGCCAGGAACGCGTCGACGGCGGTTTGCAGGGTCTTCGCGGTGGATTCGGCATCGCTGTAGACGGCGAAAACCATGTCGGCGTAGTGGGCGACAACGGCTTTGGCGGCGGCTTCATCGACTTTGCCGGCAGCGGCAGGCGCGGCGGCTGGAGCAGCCGGGGCAGCAGCGGTGCTGGCAGCAGGTGCAGGTGCGGCAGCTTTTTCTTTGTCTTTGCCTTCACCGCAACCGGCGAGGGAAATTGCGATGGCCAACAGACTGGCGGTAGCCAGAGGCATACGAATCATGGCGAACATCCTGCTTCGAGAGGGGGTGGTGTGGCGCGTTCGGTGCGCAAAACTGCGACATAATGCAAATCTTTCGCATTATGTGTAAAGAGTTGTTCTTGGAAATATTTCCTATTCAGACCGATCTGTAGGAGCGAGCATGCTCGCGATGGTGGTCAACGATAACGCTGGGAACCTGAAGCCCCGCGGTGTCCTTGGGTTCATCGCGAGCATGCTCGCTCCTACAGGGGGCGGGGCGGATTTACCAGATCGCGGCATTACTGCGCTGCGCCTGCTTGAGGTAGAGGCTCAGCTCCCGCGAGGACAGCGGTTTGCTGTAGTGATAGCCCTGACCTTCGTGGCAGCCCTCGGAGATGATGTAGGCCTCCTGCTCGGCGGTTTCCACGCCTTCGGCGATCACCTGCATGCCCAGGCTCTTGCCCAGCTGGATGATGGCGCGAACGATGGTCGCGTCATCGTCGTCATCGAGCAGGTCCTGGACGAAGCTCTTGTCGATTTTGATCTTGTCCAGCGGCAGGCTTTTCAGATAGCTCAGTGACGAATAGCCCGTCCCGAAGTCGTCGATCGCGATCAGCGCGCCGGAGCGGCGCAGGCTGAGCAGGTGCTGGGCGGCGGTGCTGATGTCTTCCATCAGGCCGGTTTCGGTGACTTCCAGCTCCAGGCTGCGCGGCGGCAGGCGGTACATCTGCAGCAGGTTGTTGACCACCCGGGGCAGCTCGGCGTGGTGCAGTTGCACGGTGGACAGGTTCACCGCCATGCGCAGGTCGCTGAAGCCCTGGTCATGCCAGTCGCGCAACTGCTTGCAGGCCTGGTCCAGCACCCACTCGCCGATGGCGATGATGGTGCCGTTCTGCTCGGCCAGCGGGATGAACAGATCCGGCGGCACCAGCCCGTGTTCGGGATGCTGCCAGCGAATCAGTGCCTCGACGCCCACTACGCGGTTGTCGCGGTAGCTGATCTGCGGCTGGTAGACGAGGTAGAACTGATCGCGGGTCAGGGCATCGCGCAGGTCTTTTTCCAGTTCGCGACGACGGCGCATTTCGGTGTCGACGCTGGCGATATAGAACTGATAACGGTTGCGCGAGCGGGTCTTGGCCAGGGTCATGGTCTGCTCGGCCTTTTGTAGCAGCTTCTCGGTGCTGTCGCCGTCTTCGGGGAACAGGGTGATGCCGATGGTGGCGCGCAGGCGGATTTCCTGGTGATCGAGGGCGAAGGCCGCTTCCAGGTCATCGAGAATGCTCTGTGCCAGTTCCGCCGCTTCGTAAGGCTGTTCGATATCGGCCTGGACCAGGGCGAACTGGTCGCCACCCAGACGGGCGAGGGCGCCGAGGCGTCCGCTGTGCGCCCGCAGGCGATCGGCCAAGGCCAGCAGCAATTGGTCGCCGGTCTGGTAGCTGAACTGTTCGTTGATGCCCTTGAAGTCATCCAGGCCCACGCACAGCACCGCAACCCGGCGTTGCAGCTTGCCGGCGTCGACGAGGATCTTGTCCAGCTGCGTCTGCAATTGCTGGCGGTTCGGCAGACCGGTCAGAAAATCGTACTGGGCCATGCGCAGCAGGCTGTTTTCCGCTTCGTGGCGCAGGTGGGTGTTGCGTTCGATGGATTCGAGCAACTGATTGGCGGTGTTGATCCAGATGCCCAGTTCGTTCTTTTCGTGGCCTTTGAGCTGCGGAATCTTGTGTTCGCTGGGGCGATCGGGGTTGATTTCGGTCAGGTGCTCGATGATCCGCGACAGCGGTTTGGTCAGCAGCCAGTGATACACCAGATACAGCACCAGGCCCATCGCCATGGCGCGCAGGACGCCGGAAATGAAGATGATCACCGAGCTGACGATGAAACCCTGGCCATAGGTGGCGGTGTCGAGGGTGATGCTCAAGTCGCCGTAATATTCGCTGTAAGGCCCGCGGCCCACCAGTTGGGTGGTGAAGGTGCGTTCCTGGCCGAGGATCAGGTCGGTCAGCCAGCGGCTGTTGGAGTGCTGCAGGTCGCGGGATTTCTGCGCGAGCATGGCTTCGTTGGGATGGCCGATGGAGGCCTGGCGCACGGCGTCGTCCTGGAACAGGCCTTCGATCACCTGCATGCCCATTTCCCGGTCCAGGCTATAGACGGCCTGAGTCGACGGGTCGCGAAACATGTCGAGGATCCGTTCGGCATCGTTGGCGACGGCCTGGCGTGTTTTATAGGCATCGAAGACGATCTGCGCGCAGCTCAAGACCACGCCGACGATCAATGCCGACAGGAGCACGACCCGGAGCAACTTCACCGACAAGCTGTTTTTGAGTTCCAGCTTCAAAGGGTAATTCCTTGTTCCGTGCGGGTAGCATCAAGTTGCCATGAGTATTGGCAATCCCGAGATGGCAGTCAAAGGGTCAATCATCCTTGCGGGATTTTGCCTGCAGCTTGGCCGATATGCTGGATTATTGGTTCGATGGGTACTGTGTCGGTTGTCGAGTCCTTCAACTTGAGGGGGCGGGGAGATAATTTCCTTTAGGTTGATGGTAGACGGGTCTGGGGCTCGGGTGTGTTTTGTTGTGTTCTTTGAATTGGGTGTATATCCGATGCTTCGGTAACGGCCGCTTTCGGTTTCGCCCTGACGGTCGAGTCCCTTTTGGCAAACGCCCCAAAAGGAACCAAAAGGTCTCGCCCCGACGTTCGGTCCCTCGCTGAGGCTCGGGATCCCTTCGCTCCGGCATTCATCCGGGGGCATCGCCTCCGGTTTGCTTCGCTGCACCTCCTCTCGATGTGTGCGGCTTCGCCGCACGGCGCTGCGCGCCTGACCCCCGGATAAACGCCTCCACTCAGCCTGCCGAAGGGCGGGTGGATCAAAATCAAAAGCGCTCGAGGCGAGCTGACACTCGACCTGTTGGTTTTCCGCGTTCTACTGCACGAACCTGTGGGAGCTGGCTTGCCAGCGATGGCGGCCTGGTAGCCGACCTGATCTCGCGGATGTACACCAAACCCCTGTGGGAGCGGGCTTGCTCGCGAAGGCGTCCTGAAAGACGACCTCAATCTTTCGGATGTACCTCGGGCTCCCCTGTGGGAGCGAGCCTGCTCGCGATGGCGGCCGGTCAGATAGCAGATCACTTCCAGCCATAAAAAAACCCGGCATAAAAGCCGGGTTCTTCATCTGGCATTCAAGCTTAGGCCGTGAAGGTTTTGCCTTCGAACTGCTCAGCCACGAATTTCCAGTTGACCAGGTTCCAGAACGCTTCGACGTACTTCGGACGAACGTTGCGGTAGTCGATGTAGTAGGCGTGTTCCCAGACGTCGCAGGTCAGCAGCGGGGTGTCGCCGTTGGTCAGCGGGTTGCCGGCGCCGATGGTGCTGGCCAGGCCCAGGGAGCCGTCAGCTTTCTTCACCAGCCAGCCCCAGCCGGAGCCGAAGGTGCCGATGGAGGTCTTGCTGAATTCTTCCTTGAACTTGTCGAAGGAACCGAAAGCGGCGTTGATGGCTTCAGCCAGTGCGCCGGTTGGTTGACCGCCGGCGTTTGGTGCCAGGCAGTTCCAGTAGAAAGTGTGGTTCCAGACCTGAGCGGCGTTGTTGAAGATACCGCCCGAGGAAGTCTTGACGATTTCTTCCAGGGTCTTGCCTTCGAACTCGGTGCCTGGCACCAGGTTGTTCAGGTTCACGACGTAGGTGTTGTGGTGCTTGTCGTGGTGGAATTCCAGAGTTTCCTTGGAGATGTGCGGCTGCAGTGCATCGTGAGCGTAAGGCAGTGGCGGCAATTCGAAAGCCATGGTGGATCTCCTAATCAGGTCAGGTGCGGTGAGCGCAAGGCCGATCACGGGCGGCCAGACTAGCGCCGGGGAGTTTTGTACTCTTTGCGGCGCAGGGTCGGATCATAGCACCGGGGGTGCGGCATAACCACGCAACAACTGTGTGGAATAGAGGTTCCAGAGCTGTTTGGAATAAAGAGTGGTTTGGAATAAAGAGACGTTGGAAATAAATCAGCCCGCCGTGATCAGCTGCAACGCGACCGCGAACATCATGACCGCCACCAACAGGTCGAGAATGCGCCAGGTACTCGGCCGGGCCAGCCACGGTGCCAGCCACGCGGCGCCCAGTGCCAGGGTGAAGAACCACAGCAACGAAGCAGTTGCGGCGCCGACCACGTAAGCCCCGGGCACCGACTGTTGCGCCCCTAGAGAGCCGATCAGCAGCACCGTATCCAGATAGACATGCGGGTTGAGCAGGGTCACGGCCAACGCGCTGAGCATCACCGCCCGCAGGGAGCGCACTGTCTGGTTTTCACCCTGGTGCAGGCTTTGCCTGGAAAAGGCCCTTCGCAGCGCCTGGCTGCCGTACCAGATCAAAAACACCGCGCCACCCCAACGGGCGACCGCCAGCAAAGTCGGGTTCTGCGCCAGCACCGTGGCCAATCCGAACACCCCGGCGGCCACCAGAATCGCATCGCACATCACGCACAACGCCGCCACCGGCAAGTGATGCTCACGGCGCAGGCTTTGCGCCAGCACGAAGGCGTTCTGCGTGCCGATCGCCATGATCAGGCCGAAGGCCACCAGGAGGCCGTTTACATAGCTTTGCCACATGATAATTACTCCGCATTCGCTGCCAGTTTGCGCAGCACGTCCACGGCGCGTTCGGCGTCGGCCTGGCCGACGAACAGATGGTCGTGGTAATACCCGGCGATCACGTTGCAACTGATGCCGGCCTGGCCCAGCGCCGTGGCGAATGCGGCGGTCAGGCCCACGGCTTCCAGGGCCGAGTGCACGTTCAGGGTGATCCAGGCCGCGACGTAGTCGAAGCTCAAGCCGGCCTGTTCTGCCAGTGAGCGTTCGAGAATGACCGTCAAACCTTCCTGCTCGCGAAAGCTGCCGATGATTTCCAGACCCGCCGGCAACTGCCCGTCGCTCACGGTGCAGAACACGTATTCGCCGGCATTGAGTTGCGGGCTCATGCTGCGCAGCAGCGTTGCCAATGAAGTTTCGCCAGCCATTTGGGTGTTTCCTGTTCGAGAGTTCTTGCTGGCCATTCTCCGGTACAAGGCTGTATAAGAAAAACCAATACTGCTGATCGCTCATTAGGAAAACTGATGTTCGACTATAAATTGCTCTCCGCCCTCGCCGCCGTGGTCGAGCAGGCGGGTTTCGAACGGGCCGCGCAGGTGCTGGGGTTGTCGCAGTCGGCGATTTCCCAGCGGATCAAATTGCTCGAAGCGCGGGTCGGGCAACCGGTGCTGGTGCGGGGCACGCCGCCATCGCCGACGGAAATCGGCCGGCGCCTGCTCAACCACGTGCAGCAGGTGCGCCTGCTCGAACGGGATCTGCAAAGCCTGGTGCCGGCGCTGGATGAAGAAGGGCTGCCCGAGCGCTTGCGCATCGCGCTGAACGCCGACAGCCTGGCGACCTGGTGGGCGCAAGCCATGGGCGACTTTTGCGCCGACCAGCATGTGTTGCTCGACCTGGTCGTGGAAGACCAGACCGTTGGCCTCAAGCGCATGCGCGCCGGTGAAGTGGCGGCCTGCCTGTGTGCCAGCGAGCGCCCGGTGGCCGGCGCACGTAGCGTGTTGCTGGGGGCGATGCGTTACCGCGCACTGGCTAGCCCGGCCTTTATCGAGCGGCATTTTCCGGACGGCGTGCGGGCCGAGCAACTGGCGCGAACCCCGGCGGTGGTTTACGGCCCGGATGATTTTCTACAGCATCGCTACCTGGCCTCCCTCGGCGTCGATGGCGGTTTCGAACACCATTTATGTCCCTCGTCCGAAGGCTTTTTGCGTCTGGCCGAAGCCGGACTCGGCTGGGGACTGGTGCCCGAGTTGCAGGTTCGCGACCAACTGAAAAGCGGCATCTTGCGCGAGCTGTTGCCAGATAAACCGATCGATGTGCCGCTGTACTGGCATCATTGGCGCAATGGCGGGCAGTTGCTCGGGTTACTCACCGATCAATTGCTGCGCGCGACAAAGCAATGGTTGGTGCCCTACGGGCAGCTGTGAGCGTCAAGCTGCAAGCGGCAAGTGAAGGCCTGCGCATCATCATTCAATTTGCAGCTTGTAGCTGTTTCCGTATCCCAAGGAATCGTCCATGAAAATTCTGGTCACCGGCGCAAGCGGCTTCATCGGCGGACGCTTTGCGCGTTTCGCCCTGGAGCAGGGGCTGGATGTGCGGGTCAACGGACGCCGGGCCGAAGCGGTGGAGCATCTGGTGCGCCGTGGCGCCGATTTCGTCCAGGGCGATCTGAGCGATCCGGGGTTTACCCGCGAGCTGTGTGCCGACGTCGAGGCCGTGGTGCATTGCGCAGGAGCCGTAGGGGTGTGGGGGCGTTATCAGGATTTTCACCAGAGCAATGTCGAGGTCACCGAAAACGTGGTCGAAGCCTGCCTGAAGCAGCGGGTCCGGCGGCTGGTGCATCTGTCCTCGCCGTCGATCTATTTCGACGGTCGCGATCATCTGGGCCTGACCGAAGAGCAGGTGCCCAAGCGCTTCAAGCATCCCTATGCCGCGACCAAATACCTGGCCGAGCAGAAGGTCTTCGGTGCTCAGGAGTTCGGTCTGGAAACCCTCGCCCTGCGTCCGCGCTTCGTCACCGGCGCCGGCGACATGAGCATCTTCCCTCGCTTGCTGAAGATGCAGCGCAAAGGGCGCCTGTCGATCGTCGGCAACGGCCTGAACAAGGTCGATTTCACCAGCGTGCAAAACCTCAACGAAGCCCTGCTCAGCAGTCTGCTGGCCAGCGGCTCGGCCCTGGGCCGTGCCTACAACATCAGCAACGGCACGCCGATTCCGCTGTGGGACGTGGTCAATTACGTGATGCGAGCGATGGAAGTGCCGCAGGTCACGCGCTATCGCTCCTACGGCCTGGCCTACTCCGTGGCGGCGCTCAATGAAGGCGCCTGCAAGCTGTGGCCGGGGCGCCCGGAGCCGACGCTGTCGCGCCTGGGCATGCAGGTGATGAACAAAAATTTCACCCTCGACATCAGCCGCGCCCGGCATTATCTGGACTACGACCCGAAGGTCAGCCTGTGGACTGCCCTCGACGAGTTCTGCGCCTGGTGGAAAGCCCAGGCGTTCCGCTGATCGGCCCGACACTGAACCGACTTGGGGGTTGAGGGTCAATCGTTGCGGCGGTTGCGGGGTATACTCACATCACAACGCCATCACCGATTCATAGAGGTTGACTCAATAGCCATGCGTAATGATGCCAACGACGACTTCGATGTACCGAGCCTGCGTGCCGACAGCCTCGATGACGATGATGATTATCCGGTTACCGCGCGCAATTCCGTGCACTCACGGCCGGCACCGGTCGTAAAGGTCAAGGGCGCGAGCACCGGGCCGCTGTGGGCGCTGGTCGGCGCCTTGTTCTTTGCCTTCGCGGGCCTGGCCTGGTGGAGCTTTCAGCAGATCTCGCTGATGGAGCAGCAACTGGTCGCGACCCAGGAAAGTTTCGCGCGGATCAGCGAGGAAGCGGCGGGGCGCTTGCAGGACATTTCCGGCAAGGTGGTCGCCAGCCAGACCAACGTCACCACTGATAGCGAAGCGTTCAAGCTGCAGATCAAACAGCTGGAAACCAGACTGCGTGATCAAGGGCAGCAGCAACAGGGCGTGGCCGGTCAGGCCTCGGATCTGGACAAGAGACTGGCGCAGATGAGCGCGCAGACCAGCGAGCTGGACAAGCGCCTGGCCCAGGCCGCCGCGCAGAACGCCGAACAGCAGGCCGCCAATGCGCAATTGCAGGCCCAGCTCAAAACCGTGACCAGCGAACTGACCGCACTGAAAAATGCCCCGGCGGAGACCGATAAATTCGATGCCCAGCTCAAGAGCCTTGGCGCGGATATCACCGCTCTGAAAAAGCAGGGTAATCCAAGCGCGGCCATCGAGCGCCTGGAGCAGGAAATCGTGGTGCTCAAGAGCGAGCAGGACAACCGCCCGGCGACGCCTCAGGGCTCGACCAACACGGCTGAGTTCGACGCTTTCCGTGGCCAGGTGACCCGCAACATCAACACCCTTCAGGCGCAGATTCAGAATCTGCAGCAGCAGCTGCGCGCCCGGCAGTAGGCTGATCTGCGATCAATCGCTTTCGCGAGCAAGCCCGCTCCCACCTTCGACTCCGTTTCCATGTAAGAGCGCGGTCAAATGTGGGAGCGGGCTTGCTCGCGAATGCAGGCGACTCGCTTTAACTATCGAACCTTGTCTTCCCGCCCCCGCAACATCCTGTTCGGCATCGCCACCGCCGCCGCCAACCCCAGCAACGCCACCCCCGCACTGACCATCAGCAAATGCCGGAAGGTCAGCAGCAGTTCGCCGCGCAAGGCATCCTGCGCATCACCCGGCGCTGCGTTCAGGCCGTCCAGCAGGACATTGCCCGAGTGTCCTTCACCGACCAGCGCCGAGCCGGTCAGGTGGGCGAAGCTCGAATCCTGCAGCAACGCCAGCAACAGCGCCGACATCAACGCCACGCCCACTGCACCGCCCAGAGAGCGGAACAGGTTGGTGGTGCTGGTCGCCACGCCGATGTCCCGTTGATCCACTGAGTTCTGCGCACCCACCAGCGAGGTGGGAAATTGCATGCCCGAAGAAATTCCGCTGAGCAGCATGAACAGACTGCTCAGCAAAAAAGCCTGGGGCGGGCTGAAGGCCATGCCCAGGATCGAGATTGGCATCAGGATCGCTCCGGCGAGAATCTGCGGCTTGTAGCGACCGGTCACGGAAGTTCGACGCCCGGCGAAATAAGCACCGATCGGCAGTCCCATCGCCAGCGGCAGCAGATGCAGGGCCGCACTGTCGGCACCGGCGCCGGTGACGCTCTGAAAGCGCAGTGGCATCAACACGATCAACGAAATCGCCTGGAAACTGGTGAAGAAAATCGTGCACCAGCATAGAAGGGCGTTGCTATTGGCGAACAAGTGCATCGGCAGCAACGGCTCCCGTGCTCGACGCTCATGCCTGACGAAAACAGCCAGCACCACCACCGCACAGGCAAACAGCCCCAGCACTTCACTGCTGCGCCATGAATGCCCCTGTCCGACTTGAGTGATACCGAGCAGCAGGGCGGTCAGGCCAATGATCATCAGCAGCGTGCCGAGGTAATCGATGATCGGTTTGCGCTGTGGAATCGGCAGACCCACCAGATTGCGTCGCGCCACCCAATACGCACCCAGCCCCAGCGGCAGGTTGATCAGAAACACCCAGCGCCAGGACAGGTATTCGGTCATGTAGCCGCCCAGGACCGGCCCGGCCACACTGGCCACTGCGTACATGCTGCTGAAATAACCCTGATAGCGACCCCGTTCCCGCGGTGGCACGATGTCGCCGATGATCGCCTGGCTGACGGAAATCATCCCGCCGGCGCCGATACCCTGGAATATCCGCGCCAGCACCAGTTGCTCCATGTTCTGAGCCAGGCCACAGAACAACGAGGCCAGGGTGAACAGGCCCATGCCGAACAGCATCAACTTGCGCCGCCCGTACAGGTCGCCCAGCTTGCCGTAGATCGGCACCGCCACCGTCATCGCCACCATGTAGCCGGAAATCACCCAGGCCAGCAGGCTGACATCCTTGAACTGCGCGGAAATGGCCGGCATCGACACGGCGACGATGGTCTGGTCCAGGGCACCGAGAAAAATCGCCATCATCAGCGCGATCAACACACTGCGGATGGCGGGCTTGGGCGTTTCGGGGTGGTTGAGATTGGTCACGGGAGAACCTGCGGGCAGTGAGAGTCCCGCACGGGGCACGGGCGAGCGGGGATGCTCGCCAGTGTAAGTCGGTAGCAGGCTATTCGATAGCCTCATAAGGAAGCCCGACGTAATTTTCTGCAATAGTTTTTCTGCCGGCTTCGGAGTCGATGAAGTATTCCAGTTCCGACTCGGCAATGCGCTGGCTGAAGGCGTCGTGCTCCTCGAAGCGGTGCAACATCGAGGTCATCCACCAGGAAAACCGTTCAGCTTTCCACACTCGGCGCAGGCAGATTTCAGAGTATTTCTCGAGCAGATCGACACGGCCTTCGCGGTAAACCTTCAACAGGATATTGAACAGCGTGCTGACGTCGCTCGCCGCCAGGTTCAAGCCCTTGGCACCCGTGGGCGGGACAATGTGCGCGGCGTCGCCGACCAGGAACATGCGCCCGTACTGCATGGGCTCGACCACAAAGCTGCGCAGCGGCGCGATGCTTTTTTCGATGGACGGTCCGGTCACCAGATTGTCCGCCAGCGGTTGCGGCAGGCGGGTCTTGAGTTCATCCCAGAAGCGCTGATCGGACCAGTCTTCGGCCTTCTCCTCGGCAGGGACTTGCAGGTAGTAACGGGTGCGTGTGGCCGAACGCATGCTGCACAGTGCGAAACCCCGTTCGTGGCGGGCGTAGACCAGTTCGTCGTGGACCGGCGGGGTGTCAGCCAGAATCCCCAGCCAGCCAAAGGGGTAGACCCGTTCGAAGACCTTCAGGCACTCGGCGGGAATCGACTGCCGCGCCACGCCGTGGAAACCGTCGCAGCCGGCGATGTAGTCGCAATCCAGGCGATACAACTCGCCGTCCTTCTCGAAGGTGACGAAAGGTTCTTCGGTTTTCATGCCATGGGGCACGACGTTGGCGGCCTGGTAAATCGTCTTCGCGCCGGCCTCCCGACGAGCGGCCATCAGGTCCCGGGTGACTTCGGTCTGGCCGTAGATCATCACGGTCCTGCCGTCGGTGAGTGCTTGCAGATCGATGTGTACGCGACGACCATCGAGGGCCAGTTCGAAGCCGCCGTGGACCAGTCCTTCGGCGTCCATGCGCTGACTCACACGAGCCTCACGCAACAGCTCTACCATGCCCTGTTCGAGGACCCCGGCACGGATGCGACCGAGTACATAGTCGGGTGTCTGGCGTTCGAGGATCAGGGTGTCGATGCCGGCGTTGTGCAGCAACTGACCGAGCAGAAGTCCGGATGGACCGGCGCCGATAATGACAACTTGAGTTTTCAGCGTTTTCATTATTTTTATGTCTCGCAAGCTTTACACCACCTGGGTCGGTGAGTGTTTTTTGTGGATCGAGTGCTTGCATTTTTCACTTGCGAGTCTGTCAATTGAAGGTGAAAACTGAGCCGATACCTGTACATTCTGCCAATCGGTGCGATTATCGCCCGTCATCAACTCCGAGGCCTGGATTGAAGTGATGAACAAGCCTGACCTGCCTTCGATTCCAGTGTTCAAGCTCTACGGTGAAAGCCTGGATTGGCCGACCCCCGACTTGCTGCACTGTGAAACCATCTCCAAACGCAGCCGCGAACATCAATGGGAAATCAAACCTCACCGCCACGCCGATTTGTGCCAGTTGCTCTTCGTATTCAAAGGTCAGGCAGAGCTTGAAATCGAAGGCAAACGTACGCATCTGACGGAACCGGCGATCCAGATCCTGCCACCGCTGTCGGTGCACGGATTCCGTTTTTCAGAAGACGTCGAAGGTTTTGTGGTGACCCTGGCCGCGCCCCTGATCGCTCACCTGCAGGCGCAGCTCGGGCATTCGGTGAATGCGCTGGCCCATGCCGAGAGCTATCCGGCCGCGCAGGACGCCGATTACCTGCATAGCCTGTTCGCCGCCCTGCAAGCCGAGTACACCAGCCATCAGCCGGCGCGGGACATGCTCATGCATTCTCTGGTCAGCGTAATCATGGTCTGGGTCAGCCGCCAGGTGATCCAGCGCCATACCGCCAACCAGCGTCCGCAGCGGGCGAGGGAATACCTCAACGGTTTCATTCAACTGGTGGAAGAGACTTACCGTCAACACGTCAAGGTCGAGGATCTGGCCCATCGACTGGGTATTTCCGTGTCGCACCTCAATGGCACGTGTCGCGAACTGGCGGGGCAGCCGGCCTTGCAGATCATGCACGAACGGCAATTGCTGGAGGCCAAGCGCTTGCTTACCTACACCAGCATGACGATCTATGAAATGTCCGACCTGTTGGGCTTTTCCGATCCGACCAACTTCACGCGCCTGTTCCGGCGCCGTGTCGGTATCTCGCCCAAAGCATTCCGCGACCGCTTGAAGGCCGATCAGGACAACCCGAGCTGAAGCGATCTTCGAAAGATCGTTCAGCGCAGGGCGTTAAGGGTGGCGTTGTGGGGAATGCAACGCTCGAAATTGCAGCTGGCGTAGTCACGGGGCAGGTTGCGCAACTGCTCGACGCGCCAGGCTGCCGCGCCATAAAGCCCGAGCGTGACCGCGCAGGTGATGAAAATGGCGAGGTACCTTCTTGTTCTGATGTTCATGGCGTAGACCTCTGAACGAATACCCTTGGGTATTACCTTGAGCATAGGTCAGGGGCGGCGAGTTGCCAGTGTGTTGGGGGTGTGCATGTGACGCGGTATTCAGAACACTGATGAACCCTGTGGGACCACTTTGTGGGAGCGGGCTTGCTCGCGAATGCGGTGGGTCAGTCAACAAAAAGGTTGAATGTCATGCCGCCACCTCGGGCAAACCCGCTCCCACAGGGGATGTGTTCCCACAGGCGGATGTGTTTACAGGCCGGCATCCCAAGCAGGCTCTTCGGGAAATCTCTCCACCAGAAAATCCAGCAAGCTGCGCAACGCCGCCGGCATGTGCTTGCGCGAGGCATACACCGCATACACGTTCATCTGCCGTGGTTCGGCTTGCGGCAGCAGGCGCACCAGTTCGCCGCTGTGGATATGCACCCCGGCCTGATAGGTCGGCAGCATCGCCACGCCGGCCCCGGCCATCGCCGCGCGCAGCAGGGTGCTGGCTTCGTTGGCGCTGATGTTGCCCTGCACCGGCACCGAAACCTGCTCGCCGTCCTGTTCGAAATGCCACAGGCTCTTGCCGAAGTAGGAATGGGTCAGGCAGTTGTGCCTACTCAGGTCCTCGACCCTTTGCAGTGCCGGGTGCTCGCGCAGGTAGGCGGGTGAGGCGCAGATCACCGAACGACACACGGTCAGGCGCCGGGCGATCAGGTTGGGGTCCAGTTCGGTGCTGGTGCGAATCGCCAGATCGATGCGCTCATCCACCAGGTTCACCGTGCGATCGATCATCTGCATGTCGATGCTGACACCGGGATAACGCTTCACATAAGCAGCCATGGCATCGGCCAGTTGCGCCTGGCCGAACGAGGTGCTGACGCTGATGCGCAACTGGCCGCGCGGCGCATCCTCCGGTTCGCTGACCGCAGCCTGCAAATCGTTGCACAACTCCAGCATCTGCCGGCAACGGGGCAGGGTTTCGCTGCCGGCGGCGGTCAGGCTCAACTTGCGCGTAGTGCGATGCATCAGGCGTGCGCCGACCCAGTCTTCCAGCTCCGCCAGATAGCGAGACACCACCGGCCGAGACAGCTCCAGATGCTCGGCGGCGGCCGACTGGCTACCCAGGTCGACCACCGTGACGAACACCCGCATTGCTTGTAGACGATCCATGATTTGCCCGATTTCAGAAATAAACTATGTCTGAGCATCGCATTTTTTGTATCGATCCGGGCAACTAAGCTCTGCCTCATTCCCCGATCCTGTAGGAGCGAGCACGCTCGCGAAGGTCGTGAACGATGACGCTGGCAGCCTGACACCCAGCGGTGTTCTCGGGTGCATCGCGAGCATGCTCGCTCCTACAGGGGGAGTGGCGATCTTCTTGGACTACGGAGCAACAAATGATCGGAATCTCTTCTATCAAGCGTATTTTGCTGACTGCAGCGGCCCTGGCTTTCGCCGCCCACGCCAGCGCATCGACGCTGACCCTGGACGTCTATAACCCCGGCGAAAAGGCGATCTTCCCGGTGACCTCGGTGCTAGTCAGCGGCGACAAGGACGCGATCCTGGTGGACGCGCAATTCGGCAAATCCCAGGCCGAGCAGTTGGTGGAGAGAATCCGCGCCAGCGGCAAGCAACTGACCACCATCTACATCAGCCATGGCGATCCCGATTACTACTTCGGCCTCGACACCCTGACCGCCGCATTCCCCAAGGCCAAGGTGCTGGCCTCGCAGCCGACCGTCGACCACATCAAGCACACCGTCGACGGCAAGCTGGCGTTCTGGGGGCCGAAAATGGGCGCCGATGTGCCGACCAAAACCATCGTGCCCGAGGTGCTCGAGGGCGACAGCCTGATGCTCGAAGGGCAGAAGTTGCAGGTGGTGGGGCTCGAGGGCAAACAGCCGGATCGCAGCTTCGTGTGGATTCCGTCGATCAAGGCGGTGCTCGGCGGTGTGGTGGTGGCAGAAAACATCCACGTGTGGATGGCCGACACCCAGACACCGCAGTCCCATGTCGACTGGTTGGCTACGCTGCATTCCATCGAAACCCTGAAGCCGACAACCGTCGTGCCCGGTCATTACCTCGGTAACAGCGCCCGTTCCCTGGTGGCCGTGCAGTTCACCGCGGATTACATCAAGGCGTTCGATGAAGAAACTGCCAAGGCCAAGGATTCCGCGGCGCTGATCGCGGCCATGAAAAAGCGCTATCCGAAATTGGGCGAAGAAAGCTCTCTGGAGCTGAGCGCCAAAGTCGCGAAGGGCGAGATGAAGTGGTAACCCGCTGTTGCCCTTGATCTGTGTAGAAGCAGCCTTCGGCAGCTCCTACACAAGCAATCGATGTTCAATCCACTGGAGAGAGTCATGAGCAAAATCGCAATCATCGGTGCCACCGGCCGTGCCGGCAGCCAACTGCTGGAAGAAGCCCTGCGTCGCGGTCACAGTGTCACCGCCATCGCCCGTGATCCGTCGAAGATCGGTCAGCGTGCAGGCGTGGTCAGCAAGGCGGTCGATGCGCTGGATGGCGCCGCGTTGCAAGCAGCCGTCGCCGGGCATGACGTGGTCATCAGCGCAGCGCATTTCGCCACGCTGCCCGCCAGCGCCGTGATCGGGCCGGTGAAGGCCGCCGGGGTCAAACGCCTGCTGGTGGTGGGCGGTGCCGGGTCACTGTTGCTGCCCGACGGCACGCGGGTGATCGACAGCGAAGGCTTCCCCGAGGCCTACAAGGCCGAGGCGGGCGCGGGGGCGGTGTTCCTGGAGAACCTGCGTCAGGAAAGGGATCTGGACTGGACCTTTGTGTCGCCGTCGGCGGAGTTTGTCGAGGGTGAACGCACCGGGACATTCCGGGTCGGGAAGGATGATTTGCTGGTGAGCAGCCAAGGGCGCAGCTGGATCACTTTTGCCGATTATGCGATCGCGATGCTGGATGAAATCGAAGCGCCGAAGCACTCGCGTCAGCGTTTCACTGTCGGTTACTGAAAACACCGGACAGGGCGCATCTGATACCCCGTGTCATCGTTAAAGACCATCGCGGGCAAGCCACGCTCCCACAAGGTTTTGTGTCGAATGAAAAATGTGTGACCGGCGCAAAACCTGTGGGAGCGGGCTTGCCCGCGATGACGGCCTGACAGGCAAAGCACCATTCACCGTGCCTGAGCCTGCTCCACCAACCACCCCATCAATTCCCGCAATTTCGGCGACGGTGCAGGTTTTTCCGGGAAGACCAGGTAATACGCCAATCCGGTTTTCACCTTCAAATCGAAAGGCATGACCAGCCGCCCGGCACTCAGGTCATCGCCGATCAGCGACCAGTCGCCAATCGCCACGCCGGTGCCCTGGGACGCCATCGACATGGCCAGGTCCAGGGTTTCGAAATGCTGACCCTTGCTGACGTTGGTCAGGTGTACATCCGCCGCCTTGAGCCAGGCCTTCCAGTCCCGTTCATCGCGAGTGGGGTGCAGCAGCAGGTGCTGTTGCAAGTCATCCGGCGTCTGCAAGGCGAGCGACCCTTCGAGCATCGGCCGCGAGCACACGGGCGTCAGTTGCTCATCGAACAGCAGTTGCGACTCCAGCGCACTGTCGGGCGGGGCGCCATACATCACCGCAGCATCGAATTGCTCGCGATGAAAATCGACCCCGTGCTTGACCGTGGTGGTCAGTTCCACCGGCACGTCCGGCCGCTCCTTTTGCCATTGCAGCAAGCGCGGCAACAGCCAGCGCATGACGCAGGTTGGGGCCTTGAGTTGCAGGGTTTCGCGCTTCTCGCCGACCTGTTCCACGGCCTCGTCGATCAGGCCGAAAATCTGCTGTACCCGCGGTAGCCAATCCTTGCCTTCGGCGGTCAGGTCCAGTCCACGGGCCTGACGAACGAACAATTCATAACCGAGAAAATCTTCCAGCCCGGCGATTTGTCGGCTCACTGCGCCCTGGGTGATGTGCAGCTGTTCGGCGGCCCGGGTGAAGTTGCAGCACTGCGCGGTAATCAGAAAGGTGTGCAGCGCCGGCAGGGGAGGCAGTCGTTTCATTGGTATCCAAGGTATGACGTGAGGACATGGCTAGTATGACTTTTTATCCATTGTTAGGGCTACGTGCCGCCCGTTCAATGAGGCCATCCCTGGACCTGCCAATTCATCATAAACACTGCGCAGGTCCGGCGTCTCAAACGAACAAGAAGGGCATACAGATGGCGACGTGCGGCGAAGTATTGGTCAAGTTACTCGAAGGTTACGGAGTCGAGCAGGTGTTCGGCATTCCGGGTGTGCATACCGTCGAGCTGTACCGCGGGCTGGCCCGTTCGAGCATCAACCACGTCACCCCGCGTCACGAACAGGGCGCCGGCTTCATGGCCGACGGTTATGCCCGCACCAGTGGCAAGCCGGGTGTGTGCTTCATCATCACCGGCCCTGGCATGACCAACATCACCACCGCGATGGGTCAGGCCTACGCCGACTCGATCCCGATGCTGGTGATCTCCAGCGTGCAGACGCGCAATCAATTGGGCGGCGGTCGCGGCAAGCTGCACGAACTGCCGAACCAGAGCGCACTGTGTGCCGGTGTCGCCGCGTTCTCCCACACCCTGATGTCGGCCTCGGAACTGCCGGGTGTGCTGGCCCGCGCCTTCGCCCTGTTCCAGGCCGGTCGTCCGCGTCCGGTGCACATCGAGATTCCACTGGACGTGCTGGTTGAGGAGGCCGACGACCTGCTGGACAGCCTGCCGGTCAACATCGACCGCGCCGGTGCCGCGCCATCTGCCGTGAGCCGCATGACCGAGCTACTGGCCGGCGCTCAGCGTCCCCTGATCCTCGCCGGTGGCGGTGCCATCGATGCGGCGGCCGAGCTGACCGAACTGGCCGAGCTGCTGGACGCTCCGGTGGCACTGACCATCAACGCCAAGGGCATGCTCGAATCCGCTCACCCGCTGCTGATCGGCTCCACCCAGAGCCTGGTCGCGACCCGCGCGCTGGTGGCCGAAGCCGACGTGGTCCTGGCCATCGGCACCGAGCTGGCCGAGACCGATTACGACGTGACCTTCGCCGGCGGTTTCGAGATTCCCGGCAAGCTGCTGCGCATCGACATCGACCCGGACCAGACCGTGCGCAACTACCCGCCGCACGTCGCGTTGGTCGCCGATTCGCGCAACGCCGCCCAGGCCTTGCTCAGCGCTTTGTCGCACAAATCCCTGGCCGAACGCCGCAACGATTGGGGCCAGGTACGCGCCGCCCGTCTGCGTGACGAACTGGCCGCCAACTGGGATGCGCCGACCCTGGCCCAGACCCGTTTTCTGGAAACCGTCTTGCACGAATTGCCGGACGCGGTCTTCGTCGGCGATTCGACTCAACCGGTGTACACCGGCAACCTGACCTTCAACCCGGAGCGTCCGCGCCGCTGGTTCAACTCGTCCACCGGCTACGGCACCCTGGGCTACGCCTTGCCGGCGGCGATTGGTGCCTGGCTCGGCGGCAGCGTTGAAAACGGCGCGCGTCCACCGGTGGTCTGCCTGATCGGTGACGGCGGCCTGCAATTTACCCTGCCGGAACTGGCCAGCGCCGTCGAAGCCCGCACCCCGGTGATCGTCCTGCTGTGGAATAACCAGGGCTACGAAGAGATCAAGAAGTACATGGTCAACCGCGCCATCGAGCCGGTGGGCGTCGACATCTACACCCCGGATTTCATCGGTGTGGCCAAGGCATTGGGGTGCGCCGCAGAAGCGGTCGGCAGCGTCGACACGTTGCGCAGCGCCCTGCGTGCCGCCACTGATCGCCAGGGCCCGACCCTGATCGAAATCGACCAGGCGACCTGGACCCAGGCGGTGTCGAAATGAGTTTTCCTACGACGCTGGATGGCCTGTACATCGACGGCAAATGGTCCGCCGGCAGCGAACACCTGCGGGTGATCAATCCGGCCACCGAAGCGCTGTTGACCACCGTCGTCGGCGGTGATGAACAAGCGGTCGAGCAGGCCGTCAGCGCGGCGACCCGGGCTTTTGCCGGCTGGTCGAAAACCACAGGTGCCGAGCGCGGCGCGATCCTGCGCAAGATCGCCGCGGGTGTTGCGGCCAATCGCGAACAGTTGATGCACCTGCAGTCGTGCAACAACGGCAAACCGCAATTCGAAGCGGCCATCGACGTCGATGACGTGATCGCCACCTTCGAGTACTACGCAGGTCTGGCCGAAGGGCTGGATGCGAAACAGGACAGCAACGTCGAACTGCCGAGCGATGACTTCAGCGCCCGCCTGCGCCGCGAACCTTGCGGTGTGGTCGGCCTGATCGTGCCGTGGAATTTTCCGATGGTCACCACCGCCTGGAAACTTGCCCCGGCCCTCGCCGCCGGCTGCTGCGTGGTACTCAAGCCTTCGGAAGTGACGCCGCTGCCGGAGCTGGAACTGGCAAGGATCATCGCGCAAGCCGGTTTGCCTGCCGGTGTCTTCAACCTGGTCTGCGGTACTGGCCTGGCCGTGGGCGCGCCGCTGTCAGCGGACCCGCGCCTTGCCAAGATTTCCTTCACCGGCAGCAACGCGGTGGGCGTGCAGGTGATGCAGCGCGCAGCGGAAACCGTCAAGGGCGTGAGCCTGGAATTGGGCGGTAAATCCTCGCTGCTGGTGTTGGCCGATGCCGATATCGAACTGGCGGTGGAAGTGGCCTGCGGTGGCGGTTTTTTCAACGCCGGGCAGATGTGTTCCGCCACCAGCCGCGTACTGGTCGCCGATGAATTGGCCGATGAATTCATGACCCGTCTGAAGGCCCGCGCCGAAGCGATTCGCGTGGCCGACCCGTTCGATCCGAACGTGGAGATGGGCGCGCTGGTGAACCAGGCGCAGTACCAGCGGGTGCTCGGTCACATCGATCTCGGCCTGAGTGCCGGGGCGAAACTGATATGCGGCGGCAACCGTCCCGTGGATTTGCCGCGCGGATATTTTTTGCAGCCGACGGTCTTCACCGACGTGCCTCTGGACAGTGCGCTGTGGTGCGAAGAGATCTTCGGCCCGGTGATTTGCGTGCGCCGTTTCAGCTCCGAAGCCGAGGCGATTGCTCTGGCCAACGACAGCGAGTTCGGTCTGGTCGCCAGTGTGGTCAGCGGCAATGCAGAGACGGCCGATCGCGTCGCCAATGCCTTGCAGGCGGGCCTGGTGTGGATCAACGCACCGCAGGTGATCTTCCCGCAGACCGCCTGGGGTGGTTACAAGCAGAGCAGCATCGGCCGCGAATTGGGGCCGTGGGGCTTGCAGGCGTTCCAGGAGATCAAGCACGTGGTGCGCGCCGTCTGACGGCGCCTCTCGCTCCCACAGGCATGCACTGTAGTCATGGCTCCAATGAGTTTTTATCGATAGTCAGGTGTTTTGCACGACCTCAGGATGAACCCGCCGGCTCAGCCACAGCCCCCATGAACTGGGGCTGAAGAGGCTGATCCGACGCACAGATGCACGGTTGCTACCAGTCTCATACTTACAAAAATAATGGGAGTCCGTAATGGGCGAGCACGATCTGAACAGACGTCAATTCATCAAAACCGTAGGCGTCGCCTCGGTTGCCGCGGCCGCCATGAGCATGCCGTTCATCAAGGCCAGCGCCAGCGATACCCGCTTTGCCGGCAAGACCCTGCGCCTGCTGACCTGGTCCGATGACACGGGCCTGGCCGCACTGCGCAACATCGCCGCGACTTTCGAAGACAAGTACGGCTGCAAGGTCGTCGCCGACCGCACCGGCAGCACTTCGGAAATGGTCGCCAAGCTCAAGGCCGGCGGTGATCGTCCGCAGTACGACATCATCACCCTGGCCGGTGTCGGCGCCGAAGGTCTGGCCGCCGCCGACCTGCTGGAAAAACCCGACCTCAACCGCATTCCCAACCTGGTCGATGTACCGGAGAAATACCGCACCGGCGCCAATGGCCACGGCATCGGTTACCTGCTCTGGTGCAACAGCCTGGTCTACAGCACCCGCACCATCAAAGAGACGCCGGACAGCTACGCTGCCCTGTGGGACGCCGAGCTTTCGCCGAACATTTTCCTGCCGCCGCCGAACTGGACCGAGGCCATGGACCTGATCATTATCGCCGCCAAGCTGGCCGGTGGTGACGAGCACAACATCGAGCCTGGCTTCAAGAAGCTCGCCGAGCTCAAGGATCGTGTGGTGACCCTGGGCGAAAACCCGAACCAGATCGCCGAGCTGTTCCGCACCGGTTCCCTGGACATGGGCGGCCTGTACGCACCGGCCTTCTTCCCGAAACAGATCCGCGACCCGAACTACGGCCTGGGCGCCACCTTCGGCATGAAGGAAGGTTTCTACACCGACCTGATGCTCTCGGTGATGCCGAAAAACCGTCCGGGCGACACCGATCTGGCCTATGCCTTCATCAACCACTCTCTGGACCCGCTGGTGCAGGGCAAGATGGCCGAAGACATCTACAACGGCCCGGTCAACGCCAAGGCGATCATCTCCGCCGAAGCGCGCAAGAGTCCGTTCATCCTCACGCCTGAACAGATCTCCGAGAAGGCGATCATGCATGACAACGCCTTCCTGGCGACCGTGCATGACCAATGGATTCGTCGTTACACGGAAATCTTTTCTTCCTGATCGAGTGACGAACACAAGCCTTGTTATCGCCACAAATCCAATGTGGGAGCGGGCTTGCTCGCGAATGCGGTATGACATTCAACATTGATGTCGACTGACACGGCCTCTTCGCGAGCAAGCCCGCTCCCACACGGGGACGATGTGGTTTCGAGTCTTGTGTCAGCCATTGCTTTCCATTGACGAGACCCTTGCTATGGAACACCAACCTCTGACCCATCCGGTGAGTGCCGCTCCCGTGCGCGCCGCTCGCGGTGTTTCGCCGACGGCCCGTGCCTGGTTTTTCCTCACGCCGTCGATGCTGTTTCTGGGTGTGCTGATTGCCGCGAGCCTTCTGGTACTGCGCATGAGCGTGGGCACCAAGGGCGCGGAATGGTCCGGGTTCAGCCTGGCCAGTTACGCCCAACTGCTCGAACCCTACTACCTCAAATCCCTGCTGCTGACCCTGCGTCTGGCGCTGATCAGCGCGGTGATCGCCGTAGTCCTGGCGATCCCGGTGGCCTACACCATGTCGCGCCTGACTTCGCCCTTCGTGCGGCGGATCTTCCTCGCCGCCGTGCTGCTGCCGCTGCTGGTCAACCTGCTGCTGCAAAGCTACGGCTGGCTGGTGATTCTTGGCCCGGGCGGGATGCTCAACCAGGCGCTGATGGGCCTGGGCCTGATCAAGCGACCGATCATGCTGCTGTACAACCAGAACGGCGTATTGATGGGCCTGGTGCAGACCGCCTTCCCGCTGGCCGTACTGCCGATTGCCAGCGCCATGCGCGGCGTCGCCCGCAGTTACGAAGAAGCCGCTGCCACCTTGGGCGCCAGTCGCTTTCAGGTGTTCCGCCAGGTGGTATTGCCGATGAGCCTGCCGGGGATTATCACCGGCGCGACCCTGGTGTTCGCCTACAACGCCAGCAGTTTCGTGGTGCCGCTGCTACTCGGTGGCCGTCGCGTGCCGATGCTGGCGGTGATGGTGCATGACCAGATCGCCCCGTTGATGAACTGGCCCGCCGCGTCCGCCGCCGGTGTGGTGCTGATCGTCACCACCCTGGTGATCATGACGCTGTCCGAATACATCACTGGCCGTCGTCGGCGCATGCTGGAGGCTTCGCAATGAGTACCCTGATCAAAAAGCGCCAGTCGCTGCTGCCGGGCGAGACCGGCAAGTTCGCCGGCACCCTGTCGGGTTTCATCCTGCTGCTGGCGGTGCTGCCGATCCTGACCATGATCGTCATGTCGTTCAGCGGTTCGTCGAACCTCGACTTCCCGCCCGCCAGCTACAGCCTGCAGTGGTACAAGGCCGCCTGGCACACCTTTGTCTCGCCAGACGCCAGCGATGTGCTGAGTCTCGGCCAGGCCATGGCCACCAGCCTGCTGGTGTCGTGCCTGACCATGATCTTCGCCACGCTGATCGCGGTGCCGGCTGCCTATGCGCTGACCCGCTGCGAGTTCCGTGGCAAGGCCGTGGCGCTGCAACTGATGTCGTTGCCGCTGGTGTTCCCGATGGTGGTGTTGGGCCTGGCCCTGCTGCTGGTGTTCGACAGCCTGCCGTTCCACATGACCACCTCGCGGCTGGTGATCGCCCACGTGATCCTCGCATTGCCTTTCGTTGTGAAGAACTGCACGGCGGCCATGCTCTCCATCGGCACCGAAGTGGAAGAAGCCGCGCAGATGCTCGGTGCCTCGCCCATGCGGGCGATTGTCGATGTGGTGGTGCCGTTGATGAAGTCGGGGATTCTGGCGGGCATGCTGCTGGCGTTCATCGTCTCGTTCAACGAATTCACCGTGACCTATTTCCTCTACACCATCGACGTCATGACCGTGCCGATCTGGATGTACAGCCGCACCGTGTCGTCCCTGGATCCCACCGTATTTTCGTTTGCCGTGCTGATCGTGCTGATCGACTTCGTCCTGATCTGGGCGCTGGAGAAGCTGGTCGGTGAAGGTGGCGTTTCGTTCTGATTTCTTGAGGTAGTTCTTATGTCTGGTCTGATTCTGGAAAACGTCGAGAAACATTACGGCTCGGCCTGCGCGGTAACCGATGTGAACCTGCATTTGCCCGAGGGCAAGCTGGTGTGTTTCCTCGGTCCTTCGGGCTGCGGCAAAACCACCTTGCTGCGGATGATCGCCGGGCTGGAATCCCTGACCGGCGGCGAGATCCGTCTGGACGGTGAAGACATCGGCCACACCCCGGCGCACCTGCGCAATTTCGGCATGGTCTTTCAATCCCTGGCGCTGTTCCCGCACATGACGGTGGGGGAGAACATCGCCTATCCGCTGAAGCTGCGCGGCGTCAGCAAGGCGGATCAGCACAAGCGGGTGGTGGAGTTGCTGGAACTGATCCAGCTCAAGCCGATGATCGATCGCCCGGTGGCCAAGCTGTCCGGCGGCCAACGCCAGCGCGTGGCGATTGCCCGGGCGATTGCTTCGCACCCGAAAATTCTTCTGCTCGACGAGCCGCTGTCGGCGCTGGACGCCAAGCTGCGTGAATCGATGCAGGTGGAAATCCGTCAGCTGCAACAACGCCTGAACATCACCACCATCATGGTCACCCACGACCAGCGCGAGGCCATGACCATGGCCGATATCGTGGTGGTATTGGGTGAGCATCGGGTGCAGCAGGTGGGCACACCGATCGAGATTTACCGGCACCCGGCCAACGAATTCGTCGCCGACTTCATCGGCTCCGGCAACATCTTCCCGGCCACCGCGCTGGGCGACGGCAAGGTCAGTCTGCCGGGCGGCGACGCTCTGCAGGTGCCGATCTGCAGCAGCATTGTGGTGGGGGAGAAGGTGAAGATGCTGATTCGCCCTGAGGATCTGCAACTGTCCGCGCCGCAGGCTTCGGCGGGGAATAGGTTGCTGGGCAAGGTGACGTTTGTGCGGGATATCGGCGCGACCATCGAGACCACCGTCGAATGTTCCGGGGTGACCTTTACGGCGCTGAGTACACCGAATCAGGGGGTTGGTTTGGGCGTTGGACATCCGGTGTCGGTGACCTTGCCGGCTGGGGCTTGTCGGGTGCTTGGGGCGTAATGCTCGCCACCTCCCCTTGTAGGAGCGAGGCTTGCCCGCGAAAGCGTCATATCGGCCAACATCAATGTTGAATCCGAAATAGCCTTCGCGGGCAAGCCTCGCTCCTACAAGGGGGAGGCAATCCGTTAGACCGACAACCGCAACCGCGCCAAATCCCGCAACGGCGGCGCACCAAACAACCGGCTGTACTCCCGGCTGAACTGCGAAGGGCTTTCATAGCCGACCCGATACCCCGCCGCCGAAGCCTCCAGTCCTTCGGCCAACATCAGCCGCCGCGCCTCCTGCAAGCGCAGTTGCTTCTGATACTGCAACGGACTCATCGCCGTCATCGCCTTGAAGCGGTGGTGCAGAGTCGACACGCTCAGGTTCACTTCCTTGGCCAGATCATCGATGCGCAACGGCTGTTCGTAATTGCCATTAAGCCATTTGATCGCCTGGCTGATGCGATGGCTCTGACTGTTGGCGATGGCGATTTCATACAGCCGGTGGCCCTGTTGGCTGCGCAGCAGGCGATAGAGAATTTCCCGGCGAATCAGCGGCGCGAGCATGGCGATGTCTTTCGGTGTGTCGAGCAGGCGCGCCAGGCGCAGCACCGCATCGAGCATCGCGCTGTCCAGGCGCTCCACATACAGCCCGCGACCGGTCGGCCTCGCCGGGACGCCCATGGGGCCTGCATCGGCGATCAATGCGGTGATTTCCGCCGGGTCGATGTCCAGCCTTACGGCGAGGATGGGTTCGTCGGCGGTGACATTGACCACCCGCCCGCTGAGCGGCATCGACACCGAGACCACCAGGTAATTGAGTGGATCGTAATTGAAGTACTCGTCCGCCAGTCGCACTTCCTTTCGGCCCTGGGCCATGATGCACAGCGCCGGTTGCGCGAGCACCGGGGCGAACTCGTGGTTCTGACTGTGGCGCGACATGAACAGCGAACCGATAGCGGTGGCGTAATTGCCGTCTTCGGCGGTGTGACTCCGGATGATCGCCGCCAATTCCGCGCGCTGCTTTTCCATCTCGGCATCCGGTGGCGGGGCTTGAAACTGATCGAATGACGACATGCCTGGCATCCTCGTTAACGCGTCGGTAATGGGCCGAGAATAAGTTTGTGCAAGCGAGAGCGGTAGACACATCCTGCCTCATGCTTGCCTGATTCTGCACGGGGTTGTAAATCGGCCCGGACATGGCAGGGCGTAGAGGGCGAAACTTGCTTGAAACTCGTGTGACGGAACCGTGACCGAGTTTTACATATTTTTACAGGTTGCCCCGACACGCTCGCAGGATCGTGCAATGCAGCGGCAGGAATCGACTAACGACGCAGGTGCAGCACCCCTTAACCTTTGATCCTGTCGCAGCCCGTCCCACGGCTGCCACGCAACTCCCCGGGAGGATTGAACATGTCGAAGCAGATCCCCGTCAGTCATATGGCTTTTGTCCGGGCACGCGCCGGGCGTTCGCAAGAGCTGGGTGTGCGCCTGAGCGCGCTGATCGAACCGTCCCGCGCGGCATCGGGCTGCCTGAGTTTCGCCCTGCAGCACTCGCAAGGTGATCCGGACCTGTGGCTGGTGTCCGGCTTCTGGACCAATCAACAGAGCATGACCGCGTATTTCAGCACCCCGGCCATGGAGGTGTTTGCCGAGCTGGTGCAGGACCTGGTGGTCAACAGCCTGGATTTCCATACCTTCAGGGAAGTGTCGGAGGCGCAGGCCCTGCGTCAATCCGGGGCGGCGGTACACAAACTGGCTGGTTGAGGGTTTAATGGCGCATTCTCAATCAGCCAGGATGCGCGACATGGCACGCAAAGCCTTTGAACACTTCGAAGCCGTATCGGCTGTAGTCCCTCGCGAAGGCGGGTATTACGCGGCAATCGCCACCAAAGCCATCGACGGCTCCGGTGCGCCTCGTTTCAACAAGCTGCTGGAAGAGCAGACCTTCAAGACCGCCATGGCTGCCGACGAAGCGGCGGCTTTGCAACTGACTCACCTCAAGGGCGTCAGCGAAGATGGCGGACTGATCTGGTAATCATCGCTTCGCCCCGGGGCGATACATTTTGAATAACGCCTCAGGTCCCAACTGGAAGTAATCCGCCGGGCCACCGCCGCGCAGAATCGGTTCTGCCGCGGCGGTGTCGTATATCCCATCCTTCAATAGCCATTTGGCTATATGCACGGCGACCACTTCGCCGAGGATCAGCCAGCTCGGCACCACGTTCCCGTCCGCGCGCTGCAACTGAATGATCTGCGTGACCTTGCACTCGAAGGACACCGGGGTTTCGGCGACCCGTGGCACCGAAATGATTTTCGAGGCCACCGGGGTCAAGCCCGACAGCTCGAACTCGTCGACTTCGGGACCGACGTTGGCGCAGCTCTGGTTCATCTGCTCGGCCAGCGGCCGGGTCGCCAGATTCCAGGCGAATTCGCCGGTCTGCTCGATGTTGTTCAGGCTGTCTTTGCGCCCGATGCTGGAAAAACCAATGATCGGCGGAATGTAGTTGAAGGCGTTGAAGAAGCTGTAAGGCGCCAGGTTCAACCGGCCTTCGGCATCCTGTGAAGAGATCCAGCCAATGGGGCGCGGGCCGACGATCGCATTGAACGGATCGTGAGGCAGGCCGTGGCCGTGGGCGGGTTCGTAGAAGTGGATGTCGTCGGGCATGGGGCAATCCTTGAGTTCACAAGTCGCCCATGGTGCAAGGCCGCACGACATTTTTCCAGCGATCAAATCCCCCTGTAGGAGCGAGCATGCTCGCGATGGATGCAAGGGCACCGCGGGGTTTCAGGCAGCCCGCGTCATCGTTAACGTCCATCGCGAGCATGCTCGCTCCTACAGGTCCTTTTTTCAGCCCTCCAGAAACGACCAAGCCCGGCCGAAGCCGGGCTTGCTGTCACACGAGGTGAATCAGCTGATGGACGCGCCACCTGTGCGGTCGTAACCATCTTCGGCAACGGTAGCGCCGTTGGTGCGATCGTAACCATCTTCGGCAACGGTAGCGCCGTTGGTGCGATCGTAACCATCTTCAGCGACGGTAGCGCCGTTGGTGCGATCGTAACCGTCTTCGGCGACGGTAGCGCCGTTGGTGCGATCGTAACCGTCTTCGGCAACGGTGGCGCCATTGGTGCGGTCGTAACCGTCTTCGGCAACGGTAGCCGAACCGGTGCGATCGTAGCCGTCAGCAGCAACAGTGGCAGAACCGGTGCGGTCATAGCCATCCGCTGCAACGGCGGAGCCTGTGCGGTCGAAACCGTCGGCGGCGAAGGTGTTGGCGGCGAGTACGGACAGGGCGATGGCGAGGAACAGTTTGGTTTTCATTTTCATTTCTCCAGATTCTTTGGCGTTTTTTGTCTTGGGCATGGGTTTCATGCTACGCCAATTAAACTGATTAAAAAGCGCAAAATAATGGTAGTAACAATCGATTAATTAGATATTAAGGCCGTTGGCCTTTTTCGCTTTCAAACATTGAGTGAGCGAAGGGCAATTAATCGATCAGGCAGGATCAAGGATGGAGGGCGGGCATTAACTCGTGATTAATCCGACTTCCATGGGGATGAAGGAATTTTCATACAGGCGTTCCAGACACGAAAAAGGGGCAGACCCCCGACGGTCTGCCCCATTTGGTGAAGCGCGGCTGGACTTAGTCCGTCACGATCCGCGAATGCTTCTGGGTGTCCTTCATGGTGACGTACACCAGCAACGAAATGGCGATACAGCCGGTGACGTACCAGTAGTAGCCGGTTTCCATACCGATGCTCTTGAACCACAGGGCGATGTATTCAGCGGTGCCGCCGAAGATCGATACGGTCAGTGCGTACGGCAGGCCGACGCCCAGGGCACGGATTTCGGTAGGGAACAGTTCAGCTTTCACTACAGCGTTGATCGAGGTGTAGCCGCTGACGATGATCAGCGCGGCCATGATCAGGAAGAACGCACCCCACCAGGTCTGGATGGTGTGCAGGGTCATCAGGATCGGTACGGTGAAGATCGTTCCCAGCACGCCGAAGGCGATCAGGATCGGACGACGGCCGATCTTGTCCGACAGGCCGCCGATGATCGGTTGCAGGCACATGAACAGGAACAGCGTGGCGGCGGAAATGGTGGTGGAGTCGGAGATGCTCATGCCGACGGTGTTCACCAGGTATTTCTGCATGTAAGTGGTGTAGGTGTAGAACGCCAGCGTACCGCCCATGGTCAGACCGACAACGGTCAGCAGTTCCTTCGGATGGCGCAGCAAGGTGCGCATCGCGCTTTCCTTGGCTTTGTCTTTCTTCACGAACGACTCGGTTTCTTCCATGCCGCGACGCAGATAGAGCGCAACGACTGCGCACAGTGCGCCGATGGCAAACGGAATGCGCCAGCCCCAGGCGTACAGCTCTTCGGTGGTCAGAACCTGTTGCAGGATGATCAGCACCGCCAGCGCGATGAGCTGACCGGAAATCAGGGTCACGTACTGGAAGCTGGAGTAGAAGCCGCGACGCTCCTTGGTCGCCATCTCGCTCAGATAAGTGGCGGAGGTGCCGTATTCGCCGCCGACCGACAGGCCCTGCAGCAGGCGGGCGAAAATCAGCAGGATCGGCGCGCCGATGCCGATGCTCTCATAGCCAGGGCTCAGGGCGATCAGCAGCGAACCGAAGCACATCAGGTACACCGACGCCATCAGCGCTTTTTTGCGACCGGCACGGTCAGCGTACAGGCCCATCAGCCAGCCACCGATCGGACGCATCAAAAAGCCCACGGCGAAAATCGCAGCGGTGTTCATCAGCTGTGCGGTTGAGGAACCGGCAGGGAAAAAGGTCTTGGCAAAGTACAGCGAGAAGGCGGCGTAGACGTACCAGTCATACCACTCGACCATGTTGCCGACGGAACCGCTGAAGATCGATTTGATGCGACTGGCAGTGGTCCTTTCTTTGACCGGCGCGGCGGCCGACCCAAGGGGCAGGGTATTGGAGTTATCCATTGAAGGATCCTTCGTTTAGTTGTTTTTGTGGAGCGCGTGCGAACGCGGCCTGCAGGGGCTATAGCAGGAGCTGTGCCAAGGGGGAGAGGGCCGGTTTAGAGGGGGTGGGGAGATTTGATGAGCGGAAATCCGCTTATATTGGAGGGAGGGTGAGCGGAAAATTGCTCATTCCATTTGGTTTTTTTGTGCCTGAACTGGCCTCATCGCGGGCAAGCCCGCTCCCACAGGTTCAGCGGCAACTCGGTC
>NZ_JBSVXG010000022.1:0-47187 GCF_054070595.1 Pseudomonas sp. SDO55104_S430
GCGTCGTGTCAGCCGACATCGTTGTCAGCTGACAGACCGCTTTCGCGAGCAAGCCCGCTCCCACAGGGGGTCCGGTGGACAGCGCGTTCTACATGAAGCCCATGGCCGGTCGCCAGCGGGTGGCGGGAGAAAACATCGATGCAAACCATCGAGCGTCAACAGACAAACACACGCATCAATGAAAGATAGGGTGACGAGATAGCACGTCCGTCACCCTTTGAACTCCGGCGAATTCCCTGTCAGTGCTATGGAAAGTGATGCCGTACTGGAAGCGTGAACTGGAATATGGCTCCACGGGGCTGATTGGCACTCGCCCATAAGCGTCCGCCATGGGCCTCGACAATCGAACGGCAGATCGACAAGCCCATGCCGAGGCCCGCGGCTTTGGTGGTGTAGAACGAGGTGAACACTTGATCGGGGTTCTGCGTGGCAAAGCCCAGCCCCGAATCGCTGACGCTGATCAGCAAGTAGCCCTCCCCCCCCGGCACCGCACTGATCTGCAACTGGCGCTCGTTTTGCGGTGTAACGCCCATCGCCTCAAGCGCGTTCATGATCAGATTGAGCAGCACCTGTTGCAACTCCACACGATCACCGACGATCAACTGCAAGCCATCGGTGAGTTGCGTCTGCAGCGTCACACCGTTCTTCATGATCTCGCTTCGAGTGAATTCGATCATTTCGCCAATGGCCACATTGATGTCCAGCGCACCGTTCTGCGGCGGCGCCTTGCGGATATGCCCGCGAATGCGCCCCAGCACATCGGCGGCGCGGTTGGCATCCTGGATCAGCCGGCCGAGCACCTGACGGACCTCGTCGAGTGCCGGTGGCTGAACGTTCAGCCAACGCTGCGCGGCATGGGCGTTGAGTATTGCGGCTGCAATCGGCTGGTTGACCTCGTGCGCGATCGATGCCACCAACTGCCCCATGGTGGCGACGCGATTGGCGTGGGCCAGTTCGGTCTGCACCTCGCGATAGCGCCGCTCGCTTTCGCGGGCTTTCTCTTCTGCCTGCTTGCGCTCGGTCAGGTCCAGGACGAAGGCGACGCCTTCCTTGCGATCGCTTTCGAACATGGCTAGACCAACGATCGCCGGCAGCGTGCTGCCATCTTTCTTGAAATACGCCTTCTCCAAGGGTTGAGCATGGCCATTGCGCACCGCGTCCTGAACGTAACGATCGCTGAGTTCGCGATACTGCGGCACCGTCAGATCGCGCCAGCGCATCCTTCCTGAAACAAGGTCTTCACGGGTGAAGCCCAACATACGCAGAAAGGCATCATTGGCCTCGACAATGTCACCATCAACATTCCACACCACGATGCCGATGATGTTGGCGTCCACCAGGCGCCGGATCTTCGATTCGCGCTCGGCGACCTCACGGTACAACCGGGCATTTTCCAGGGAGATGGCCGCCTGGGACGCCACCAGTTTCAGCACCGCAATGCGGTTCGGGCTGAACACCCTGGCGCTCAGGTTGTTCTCCAGATACAGCGCCCCCACCAGCTTGGCCTGGGTCATCAATGGCAGGCAGAGAATCGAGCGGGCGCGCTGCTGGCGCACGTAAGGGTCGGCGGCGAACGGGGCTTCGCTCATGGCGTCGCCCAGAACGATGCTCTCGCCAGTGCGCAAGACCTGATAGAGAACGGACTCCGGCAACAGCTTGCTGCTGACGGCGGTATCGCGCAATTGCGTAGTGTTGCCGCCGGTGGTCACTTGCGCAACAACCCTGTGCTCGCCTGCGTCCGACAGGATCAACAGGCCGCGCTCGGCTCCGGCCTGTTCGATGGCGGTGAGCATGACCGTGTCGATCAGCTTTTCCAGAACGATTTCGCCCGACACCGCCTGGGAGACCTTGATCACGGTCGTCAGGTCGAGGTGTTCAACCGCCGTTGCCATGGTGGTAATCGGGCCGAGCGAAGACTCTTCGGTGCGCAGCGACGGATACTTCGCTTCCAGCTGGCGCACCTTGCCATCGGCGCCCCAGCGCAGATAACCGTAGCGCGCATCCTGCAGATAGACACAGGCAATTTTGCCAAAGCCACGCGCGGCGAAGAAGCGAGACGCCAGTTCATTGGCCAGCGCCTCGATCTGTGTGAAACCATCCTTCTGCGCCAGATTGATGGCTTGTTCATACAGCAACTCGGCGTCCAGCACACGCCCTTCAACTCGGGCGATCTCGGCAGCGATCAACGCTGCCCGGCTGGCGAAATTCTCCGGACACTGTTGCGCCCAGCCCTGCAACCGCTGGTAATCGACGCCCATGGCGGCCAGATGCAGCGCATGCTCTTGCTCCGAGACGCCGTCGCACCAGGCTGACCGAACCAGCGCATCATAAAAGTAGAACTCAGCTTCCTCGAAAAACGAGTGAGACGCCCAGAGCAAGCGCTGAGCCTGTGCAGCGGCTGTCATGGCCGCCGCGTAATTTTCGGCCATGTACTGCGCCTGTAATTTGCGCACCCAGTACCAGCACTCTGCCAGGGCCAGGTCCAGGCTGCTGGACAGATGGGCTTCGGTCTTGCTTTCGTTGAACTGTTGATCGTCAAAGCAACCAAAGTATGACGTCTGGCCTCGAAGCATGCGGATCAGCGCGAACTGGGTTTCGATGAAATCGACAACCAGGCCGAAACGCACCTTGATGGCATAGGCCAGACCGCGCTCAGCCTCGCCTTGTACATCGGACAATGGCGCGCCGGCGAACAGCGCGTCGGAAGTAAGGCTGTTGCCCGCATAGGCACCGTACGGCAAATCTCCGATCCGATTAGCGGCACCAAACGAGCGGCGCAACAGATCGCGACACTGCGCCACTGGCCTCATCCAACGCGAAGTAAAATTGGAGAAACACAGAAAGGTGCTCGGCTCGAATCGCGTCAATCCACGATGTTCGACCAGCTCGCAGCCCAGTTGCCCGAAGCGCAATCCCGCCTGATAGTCACCAAATCGCCGCCCGGCAACCCGAAACAGGTTGGCATAGTGCACACACGATGCATCGCAGTTGCCGCGTTCGAGACTGAGGCTGACGGCCTTGCATATTGACAGGCACGCCAGGTTCGCGTCTATCTGCAGAGCAGGGGGAAAGAGCTTGCCCAACGCGCTGACAGTCATCAGTGAGACGGCGTCGTCCATCAACGGTAAATCGACAAGCGCCTCGATTTGTCGATCGCCCAGCAGTGACCAGATGCGGTCGTACTCCTGGGACACTTCATTGTCGCTTGGGTGGGCTGACCACTCGATACCCACATGACGCAGGTAGTCGAGACAGACACTGACCGCGCCGTCGCTGCGATCCATCAGCAGGTAGACATCCATCTTCAGGCAGGCGATGTTCGCTCGCTCAATGACAGTCTCGGCCCGCTTCAACAGTGTCGTCAGACGCTCATCTGCAACGGAGAGCTGTCCGGTAAGGAACTCGCATTCGGCCCGGTTCAACTCCAATGCAAAAAGCAGTTCATGCTTATGTGCCCAGCCGTCTTCGTCCAACAACTGCGAACCGGTGGTGAGATAGTTGAGCGCTGACGCGTAGGCAGTCGATGCCTTGGCGCGCTGACCGGCGATCAGATTGAACTCGACCAGCTGCTCCCGCTCGATCGACTCCGTGAGCAGATCAGCACCGCGATTGAGCTGGCCGACGATTTCGAAGATCGATTCCTCCAGATCCAGGGCAGTTATCTGCGATACAAGCAACCGACCGATTCGCAAATGTGCCTGGGCCCGGGACGCTTCAGGAATCAGAGAATAGGCAGCCTCATGGATACGGTCATGTACAAACCCATAGCTGCCGTCCAGTCGCTCGACCAACTCCTGACTTATCGCTTCCCACAATACCGTGCTCAACTGCGCCTCGGGCACATCCATGGCGGTGGCCAGCGCCTGAATGTCGGCGACGTTGCCCAGGCAGGCGAGATGCTGCAACGCTTGCTGAGTGTGAATCGGCAAGCGGGTCAACTTGTCGACCATCAGGTCAACGATGTTGTCGGTGTAACCCTTGGCATGGATACGATCCGGGTCCCAGAACCACTGACGAACCTCGTAGCCGAAAGCCAACAGCTCTTCCTCGGCAAGCGCCAGTAGAAACTGGATCACAAAGAATGGATTGCCCGCCGTTTTCTCCAGCACGATCTGCGCCAGAGGCTCGACACGCTTTATCTCTTCGTGAAGCGCTTCGGCAATCATCTGCTCGATGTGCGTCTTGGCCAGCGGTGCCAGAGTAATCTCGTTAACCCTGCCACCGGCATTACGAATGGCCTGAAGCTTTCCCGAAAGCGGGTGCGTAACATCCACCTCGTTGCTGCGGTAAGCCCCCACCAGCAACAGGTGCCGCATATCCGATCCGACGAGCAGGTCTTCCAGCAGGTCGAGCGTTGCGGCGTCGAGCCACTGCAGGTCGTCAAGGAACAGGGCGAGCGGATGTTCAGCCCGTGCAAACACGCCGATAAAACGCCTGAACACCAGGAGGAAACGACGTTGCGCCTGCTGAGGATCAAGCACCGGCACCGGCGGCGGCTCGCCGATGATCAATTTCAGCTCGGGAATGATATCGGTCATGAGCCGCGCGTTGGCATCCAGCGCCATTTGCAGGTCCTCACGCCAACTCGCCAGCTCCGTATCGTTCTTGCCCAGCAGTGTACGGACCAGGCTTTGAAACGCCTGAACCAGCGTCGAATAGGGAATGTCTCGCCGGTACTGATCGAACTTGCCGGAGGCGAATATTCCTCGGGGCGGCACTAGAAACTTGTGCAGCTCATTGACCACCGAGGACTTGCCTATGCCGGAATAACCGGTAACCAAAACCATTTCCGGTGCGCCGTTTTCAACGATTCGACCGAACGCGGCAATGAGCGCGTCGACCTCCCGCTCGCGTCCGTAGAGTTTCTCCGGAATCAGCAACCGGTCAGACCTGCTGTGTTCACTCAAAGTAAACGAATTGATCTGGCCAAGTTGCTGCCAGTCGGCGAGGCATTTGCGCAAATCGTACTCAACCCCGGCGGCGGTGCAGTAGCGTTCCTCCGCCGTTTTGGCGAGCAACTTCATCACAATGTCGCAGAGTGGCTTGGGTACCGTTTCGACCCGTACGCTGGGTGGCAGCGGTTTCTTCGCGATATGGCAATGTACCCATTCGATCGGGTCGACGGCGGTGAACGGCAACGTTGCGGTCAGCATCTGGTAGAGGGTGACGCCGAAGGAGTACAGGTCACTGCGCGAATCGATCGAGCGATTCATCCGACCGGTTTGCTCAGGTGCCATGTAAGCGAGCGTGCCGCTGATCGTCTCCGGCGCCGACCGTTCGCGGGGCAACCGAGAAGCCAGGCCAAACCCGGTGAGTTTGGCCTGGCCATCGGAGCAGTTCACCAGGATATGGCTGGGTTTGATGTCCTTGTGAACAATCCCCCGCTGATGGAGCTTACCCAGCGCCACTGCAATGCTGACTGCGTGCTGCAAGAACGTCGTGATTTCCATCGGGCGTGCCAGCAATTGCGCCAAGGGCTGGCCGCCCGGATCCTCAAGTACCAATTGCATATGAGCGCCTTCGCGCACCATCTCGTGCGGCTGAAGTGCCCAACTGCAATCGAGTTCCTCTTTCAACGAAAATTCGTGAGCGAGTCTGGCGAGACTCGCCGGCAAAGGTTGTTCGGCGGCGAGCCTCGACAACAAGACGTTGCGATTACCGTCAGCTCCCAAGCGCGATACCCGACAGAGGATACGTTCACCGTCGGCCCATAAAATCTGCATGTTGTAATCCGCCAGACTAAAAAGAATATAAGGTCCTGAGCCGTTTCTTCCTTGTAGTCGTCATTTTTGACAGTTGGTTGCCAAAACAGCGCAAGTTTCCTCGGCGAATGCACTCTCGCATTCATAGGCTTCAATCAGGGTCGCGCGGCATAAGGATTGTCTTCTCAAAATTATGTTCTGAGAAGAATAATCATCAGTCACACGATAGAAGGCGGCGAAAATGTCATCGAACGGACTTAAAAGCAGCTACACCAAGATTTAAATATTTAATACCAAAATATACTTTACCTAATGGAAGACTAGGTGTAGAGCAGGAAATACGAGCCGGCGCACCCTTCGCGTCAGCCTCGTTACTCGATGGTTCTACAGCTTGAATGTATAACTAAAAAGAGCACATTGATAATAAAAAGAACATGCTCACAGGATATCAATCTGAAAAACTGAACCGGCCAATTTATCTGCTTAAATGCGGGGAAAGTTGAAAAATGATCAGATGTTTTCCGTGCCATTACTGTCAGTAGCCAACTTTTATAAAAAACTGCTATTGATCAATTCCTGATTATTCTCCATGCGCTGGCTGGAAAGCCGACGTCCGTCGCCCGCAACACGGTGGTCGTTGGCGGTGGTGGTTTTACACCGCCATCCAGATGATCGACGAGGTGATGGAAAATCACGTCGACCGAGGCCAGGGTTTCGGAACTCATTCCGAAACCATTTAAACACGCACCTTTCAGCTATGTTTAATGCGCGCAAGCAGACTTCCCATGCCTGCGGAAAAAGGAGCCACCCCATGTCAAAGCTATACCCCAGCATCGATCCCGAGGGGCTGGTCGAGTACTCAGTGGTCTACACCGACCGCTCGCTCAACCACATGTCGCAGTCGTTCCAAGGCGTGATGAAGAACATCTCCAGCACCCTGAAGCAGGTCTACAACGCCCAGGCTGTTGCGGTGGTGCCGGGCAGCGGCACGTTCGGCATGGAAGCGGTGGCGCGCCAGTTCGCCACCGGCCAGCAATGCCTGGTGATCCGCAACGGCTGGTTCAGTTATCGCTGGAGCCAGATTCTGGAGATGGGCAACATCCCGGCGGCCACCACGGTGCTCAAGGCCCGACCGGTCGAAACCGGTCGCCAGGCCGCCTACGCCCCTCCTCCTCTGGACGAAGTGCTGGCCGCCATTCAGACGCACAAGCCGCAGATCGTCTTCGCCCCCCACGTTGAAACCTCATCAGGGATCATCCTGCCCGACGACTACCTGCGAGCCGTCGGCGACGCCGTGCATGCGGTGGGTGGCCTGTTCGTACTGGACTGCATCGCCTCGGGCACGATTTGGGTGGATATGCACAAATGCGCAGTCGACCTGCTGATCAGCGCACCGCAGAAAGGCTGGAGCGCCTCCCCTTGCTGCGCCCTCGTAATGCTAAGTGCCTTGGCCCTCGAATGCATCGAACACACGCAAAGCAGCAGCTTCGCCTGCGACCTGAAAAAGTGGCTGCAGATCATGCAGGCCTACGAACAGGGCGGGCATGCCTACCACGCGACCATGCCCAGCGATGCCCTCGCGCGATTCAACGAAGTGATGAAAGAGACGCAAGCCTACGGTTTCGACAAGGTGCGCGAGGAACAACAGGCCTTGGGCGATCGGGTGCGCGCAATGCTGACCGGCAAAGGCATCAAAAGCGTGGCCGCCGCCGGTTTCCAGGCCCCTGGCGTGGTGGTGAGCTACACCGATGATCCCGACATCAAGAGCGGCAAGAAATTTGTCAGCCACGGCCTGCAGATCGCCGCGGGAGTGCCGTTGCAATGCGACGAGCCGGCCGACTTTCAGACCTTTCGTATCGGGCTGTTCGGGCTGGAAAAGCTGCACAACACCGAGCGTACGGTCAGCACGTTGGAGAAGGCATTGGATGAGCTGATGGTTAACTAAATCCTCGTAGTGCCCAAAATTGATACCGGACTTGTGAATTCCTGGAAGGTATCCCTGGGCACTGCCAGCCCATGACACTGATGCTCGACGAGCCCTACTCCCGAACCACGCAAATGCCCTCCAGCGTCGAGAAGGAAGTGTCTTTGGCCGTCAGTAGAAAATCACTCATATAGGGCGTTGCCAGCATGTCCGAGCGCACCGCAGCGAAAAGTGTCGGAAACATGCCCTTCTCGCCCAGGCGTCGAGCCGTGACATATCCGCGGGAGGTGTATTCGTGCAAGGCCCAGTTTGGCAGGCAGCTGACGCCTCTACCCGACGCCACCAATTGCATCATCATTACCGTCATCTCGGAGGTTCGGACATTGAGCGGCTCGACGTCGGCTGGATCGAGGAAGCGAGTGAAGATATCGAGCCTGTCTCGTTCGATGGGATAGGTGATAAGCGTAAGTGGCTTCAAGTCCTTTGGCGCAATGACACTTTTTCCAACCAGCGGATGATGGTTGTCCACGGCCAGCAATGCTTCGTAGGTGAACAGAGGCACATAGGTGATGCCGTTCATGTTGATCGGATCGGAGGTGACAACCAGATCCAGATCGCCACGCGCCAATGCAGGTAGCGGCGCGAAGGAGAACCCTGACGCGAGATCCATCTCTACTTCCGGCCATGATCTCCTGAAGGCGTCGATGGCTGGCATCAGCCACTGGAAGCAGCTGTGGCACTCAATCGCCAAGTGCAAACGTCCAGCCGAACCGCCCGCCAATCGGCTGAAATCACGTTCGGCTTCCCGCAGTAATGGCAGGACATCATCAGCCAGTTTCAGCAATCTCAGACCCGCGCTGGTAAAGCGCATCGGCTTTGATTTGCGCATGAACAATGTCATCCCCATGCGCTCCTCCAGTTCCTTGAGCTGATGGGAAATAGCTGACTGTGTCAGGTTCAGACGCTCAGCCGTTTCCACCAGACTGCTGGTGTCCCGCATGGCTTGTACGGTTTTAAGATGACGTAAATCGATCATGAATATGAATAAAATTTGAGTTGATGAGAATTAAAATTAGTTTGTCTCACCATGAGTGAAAAGTCGACAGTGACTTCAGCTCCACTGCGGGCGCGAGGTAGTTACGCCATTTGGAATGCTCTCTGAAACGTCTTCTTGTAGGCGCCGACATCTCAGCCCAGACCCCGCCATCGATCATGAATGTGACTAATATTTTATTGAAATCAATTCGTTTTTATTCAACTGGGCACTCGGCATAAGATGCGCACTGCTCTTCACTGCAGGTCCAACAAAGACTGCCAAGTGAATAAACAGAACGCTGGCCAATCTGAAAACGATAAATAACAAGTTCAGGTCCGGCTCAAAAACAGGATGTCAGACCAAGATGAACAATAAATTCGCATTTGCTATCAAGAGCATTTGTTTTGATGAGGATTACTTGCCCTCGGACACTACGCGCATTACCACAAACTTTGCCAATCTGGCCAGAGGGAAAAGTCGTCAAGAGAATTTGCGCAACACTTTGAAGATGATAGACAACCGCTTCAATGCCTTGGCGCACTGGGACAATCCTGCTGGCGATCGTTACACGGTTGAGTTGGACATCATTTCCGCTGAAATGAACATCGATGCGCAAGGCGGTGATCAGGCCATTCCTTTGATCGAAGTTTTGAAAACAACGATTGTTGATGGAAAAACCGATGAGCGCATCAACGGCATCGTAGGCAACAACTTCTCCTCCTACGTGCGCGACTATGACTTCAGTGTGCGATTGCTGGAGCACAACAGGAACCAGTCCGGGTTCAGCACCCCAGAGGATTTCGGCGACTTGCACGGGAAGTTGTTCAAGTGCTTCGTCAATTCAACTGCCTACAAAGAGCATTTCGACAAGCCGCCTGTAATCTGCCTGAGTGTTTCAAGCACCAGAACTTATCACCGGACCGAGAACCAGCATCCTGTTTTGGGGTTTGAGTACCAACAGGACCAATACTCTTTGACGGATGAGTATTTCAAGAAGATGGGGCTGAAGGTTCGCTACTTTATGCCGCCTAACAGCGCTGCGCCCTTGGCCTTTTATTTTTCAGGCGACCTGCTGGGTGATTACACCAACCTTGAGCTGATTGGCACCATCAGCACGATGGATACCTTCCAGAAAATTTATCGACCTGAAATTTATAACGCAAATTCTGCAGCAGGAAAGTCCTATCAGCCTAGTTTGAAAAACCAGGACTACTCATTGACTCGAATTGTGTATGACCGAGAAGAACGGAGTCGGCTGGCTATCGAGCAAGGTAAATTCGCCGAAGAAAACTTTATCAAGCCCTACCAGACCATTCTTGAGCAATGGTCCGTCAGCTGCGCTCTTTGATTAATTGAACCAAGGTCATCTTTCATGAAAAAACTGTTGCCCACTTCGACAGCTGGCAGCTTGCCGAAACCTGCCTGGCTTGCTCAACCGGAGACCCTTTGGTCGCCCTGGAAACTGCAAGGCGATGAGTTGGTTGAAGGCAAGCAGGATGCGCTGCGCTTGTCATTGCACGAACAACAACTGGCCGGTATCGATATCGTCAGTGACGGTGAACAGACTCGTCAGCATTTCGTTACTACGTTTATTGAACACCTCGACGGCGTTGATTTTGAAAAGCGCGAGACGGTCAGGATTCGTGATCGTTACGATGCCAGCGTGCCAACCGTCGTAGGTGCCGTCGCTCGGCGAAAACCAGTCTTTGTCGAAGATGCCAAATTCCTGCGTCAGCAAACCGGACAGCCTATCAAGTGGGCCCTGCCAGGCCCGATGACGATGATTGATACCCTCTTTGACGCCCATTACAAGAGCCGTGAAAAACTGGCATGGGAATTCGCCACGATTCTCAACCAGGAGGCTAGAGAACTGGAGGCTGCCGGGGTCGACATCATTCAGTTCGACGAACCTGCCTTCAACGTATTTTTCGATGAGGTGAATGACTGGGGTGTTGCCACCCTGGAAAGAGCAATCGAAGGGCTTAAATGCGAAACCGCCGTGCATATCTGCTACGGCTACGGCATCAAAGCGAATACCGACTGGAAGAAGACGCTGGGCTCGGAGTGGCGACAGTACGAAGAAGCCTTTCCCAAGCTGCAAAAATCCAGCATCGATATCGTTTCGCTGGAGTGCCACAACTCTCACGTGCCCATGGATCTGATCGAGCTCATTCGGGGCAAGAAAGTCATGGTAGGCGCCATTGACGTGGCGAACCACGCCATTGAAACGCCCGAGGAAGTCGCCAATACCTTGAGAAAAGCCCTTCAGTTCGTCGACGCGGACAAGCTCTACCCATGCACCAACTGCGGTATGGCTCCTTTGCCTCGTCAAGTCGCCCGGGGCAAGTTGAACGCGTTGAGTGCCGGAGCGGAAATCGTTCGCAGAGAACTGTCGAACGGGCGCTGAGCCACGCTCCAAAGTGGTCGACGCAACTTCATGAGCGATCAGCTCACTTTTGATCGACGGGCCGCTTTCACAATTGAGAAGGCTGAAGTCTGCCAGATGATCGGGTGGCTTCAGACCTTGCTTAACACGGTCAACGCACTCTTTACTTAGGACCTGTCATGTCACTTTCTGGTAATGCCATCGAACCTTTGAGCTTTCGCGAAGCGCTCGGGCACTACGCATCTGGCATCACAGTGATTTCAACACACGTTGATGGCGAACCGATTGGCTTCACCTGTCAGTCGTTCTACAGCGTGTCGATGAGTCCGCCGCTGGTGTCATTCAGCGTCATGTCCAGTTCAGCCAGCTACCCCAAAATTCGCCAGGCAGGCCGATTCGCGGTCAACATCCTGTCGGGCGAACAGGTCAATATCTCCAACCAGTTCGCTCGGCGAGGCACGGACAAGTGGCACGGTGTCCAATGGCAGGAGTCGCCGCTGGGTAATCCGATCATTGCCGGCAGCCTGCACTGGCTGGATTGTGAAGTTCACGCCGAACACGTCGCAGGTGATCACCTGATCGTGATTGGTGAGGTGAAAGCGCTGAACCTGCAAGAGGCCGCTGCGGCACAGCCATTGCTGTATTTCAAAGGGCAATATCGCAATCTCGCCGCGCATGGCGCGGTGTGAGTGCGTGGGTGCGCTGTGCGCGAAACTCGATTGAAGGAGGTCCTGTTCCGCTTCCGAGGTTACCGCGCGGCTTAACGAACATCCATGTGCATGGGTAGCCAAGAAGCGCTATCAAACTTGTAATTTCCAAATCGAAAGACCGGTCGCCTGGTCATTGTTTTCCAGACCTGACCGACGACCAGTCTCTTTGCGTTTTAATACCTATTGCCGCCCCGCGAACGATTACGCCCTTGCTGCTGGATGTGCCCGTGAAGGTTCCCGTTCGACCCTCTCCCATTTGGCGATAACCAACGGTGCGATGGCGTTACCCAATACGTTCAGCGTGGTGGTGCCGCTGTCGATGATCCTGAAAATGCCGGCGATCAACGCCACGCCCTCTAAAGGAAGACCGGCAGACGCCAAGGTGGCTGACAAGATGATGATGGCAAAACCCGGCACCCCTGCTGCCCCTTTCGAGGTCAGTACCATCGTCACCACCAGCAGGATCTGCTGAGACAACGACAAGTCGATGCCATAGAGTTGCGCCACAAAGATCGTCGCGACACCGAGAAAAATCGACGCGCCATCGAGGTTGAACGCATAGCCCACCGGCACCACGAAACTGACGATCCGACGCGGTACACCGTAGCTCTCCAGCTTGGTCATCAATTGCGGCATGACGGCGGCTGACGCGGCACTCGAGAACGCCAGGATCAACTCATTGCGAAAGTACCGAATCAACTTGAAGATGTTTTCGCCAATCAGGTAGCAAATACCGCCAAGCACCAGAAGAGCGAAAACAATCAACGCCAGATACACAACTCCGATCAACTTGAGCAAGGGCAGCAGTGAGGCGAAACCAAAAGTCGCCACCGTCGCGCCGATCATGCCAAACACACCGATCGGCGCGTAGGCCATGACAATGGAGACAACCCTGAACATTGCATCCGAAATGCTCTGGACCAGTGCGATGACGGGTGCGCTTTTCTCTTTGGGTAAAGCGTTAAGTGCCAGGCCGAACAGAACGGCGAAAAACAGCACTGACAGCAACTTCGCCTCCGACATCGCGACCAATACATTGTCTGGAACGATGTTCTGCAAAATGACTAATGCACCTTTGGATGGCTCCATGGTGATCGATGCAGAACTATGCGAGACCCCTGAGATATCCGTACCCGTACCTGGCTCGAAGATGTTCGCGAAACACAGCCCCATAACGATGGCCAGTGCGGTAATCGCAAAGAAGTAACCGAGTGACTTCGCACCCATTCGGCCAAAGGATTTGCTGTCTCCGCCACCAGCGATGCCCAAAATCATGCAACAGAAAACAATCGGCACGACCACCATCTTCATCATCTTGATGAAGATGTCGCCGAGCGGCTTGAGGATCTCCGCGCTGACCCATGTTTGATATTGCGGATGTGTATTGAAGTACCAACCGACAAGCACGCCGAGCACCAGCCCGGCAACGATTTGCCACACCAAGGGAATACGTTTCATGTCTAGCCTTCTTGTTGGAATGAAAGGTCTGCGCTATTGGCAGTTGCTAGAGTCATGAGCTTCCAGCTCACTTGAGATCAAATGGCACAACGGGGTTGTGCCAGGCGTTTTGTTATTTGGCAAAGAGCTGGCTCATATCCTTGAAAGCCTTGAATTCAAGGGCATTACCGCACGGATCAAACAGAAACATGGTGGCTTGCTCGCCAACCTGACCTTTGAAGCGAATATACGGTTCGATCACAAACTCGGTACCGAACGACTTCAGACGCTCGGCCAGTGCTTCCCATTGCTCCCAAGCCAGGATGATGCCGAAGTGCGGAACAGGAACATCGTGACCATCGACCGGATTGCTGTGGACGCTCTCTTGAGAAGCGGTTTTCGGGTGCTCGTGAATGACCAGTTGGTGACCATAAAAATCGAAATCGACCCACTGGGTGCTGGAGCGCCCTTCTTCAAGACCAAAGACGTCACCGTAAAAGGTGCGCGCTGAAGCGAGGTCGTACACAGGGATTGCGAGGTGGAATGGCGAGAGGCTCATCAGAACTCCAGTAATGTTTTTTGTTGGTTGGCGAACATTTCTACCGTCATTGGCTGTATGGGTCAGGCCGATGCCGGGGATGGGAAACATCGTAGGGCGGAAAACCAAACAGAAAAATCAATATATATTTCTCAGAAACACAATTAATATTTGTGAATGATCAAAGAACTCAAGACACTCATCGCCGTGGCGCGCGAAGGCACGTTTGCCGCTGCGGGCAACAAGATCGGTCTCACGCAGGCGGCCGTGAGCGCGCAGATTCAGCGACTGGAATCAGAGCTGGGCTTCGAAATTTTTGACAGAAAAGGACGCTCGGCACATCTCAATAAGATGGGCCAGCAGATACTCCTGCAAGCGCAGGAGCTGCTCAGGCTTTACGAAAACCTGGGCTCCACGACGTTGGGACAACCTGCAAGTGTGCTGGTGAACATCGGCGCTATCGCGTCCGTGCAGCGCTCCTATTTGCCGGACGCGCTGGCCAGATTCCACCAACAATGTCCCCAGTGCCGCACGCGTGTGATACCGGGGCTATCAATGGAACTGGTGAACCTGGTCGATGCTGGCGAGATCGACATGGCCGCCATCATTCGCCCACCCTTCTCACTCCAGAGTGATCTTCGCTGGACGAATCTGGCGCTCGAGCCCTACCGTCTGATCGTGCCGCGCGATATGCCGGGAGACGACTGGTCGGCACTGATTTCCAGTCAGCCATTCATTCGATATGACCGATCATCCTTCGGCGGCAGGCAAGTCGACCGGTTCCTGCGTCAGATGCATTTCACCCTGCATGAAGTCTGCGAACTGGATGAGCTTGAGGCCATTGTCAAACTGGTCGAAAACAATGTTGGCGTTGCGCTGGTACCACAAACGACGCCTGATCCGGAATGGCCAGCAGGTATACGGGCACTCGATCTCGGAACGCACACTTTTCACCGAGATATCGGGTTGGTACATCGTTCTCGCCAAAGCTTTACCGAACCTGTGCAAGTACTGGCTGACCTGATCAGTGAGCAGGTCAAGCGCGGGTTCATTTAAAGCAACAGCCATTTTTTCAGCGTTAATCAAACGGCTGCAACATCGTCGGTGCGCAATCGAATGGCGGGGCCAGTCGCTCAATGCAGCACCTGGCTCAGGAACAACCGGCTGCGCTCGCTCTGCGGGTTTTCGAAGAACTCTTTCGGTGTGGCCTGTTCGACGATTTCTCCCTGGTCCATGAACACCACGCGGTGCGCGCGAAGCCCATTTCGTGCGTCACGCACAGCATGGTCATGGCTATCGGTCTATTGGGTTGAGCCCCGCGGTGTCTGGGCCACCATCGCGAGCAAGCTCGCTCCTACAGTGGGTGCGGCGTGGTGATTTTGGGTTGTCTATCGCCGGGCAGGGAAACCTCTGAAGGCATCTTCGTCACACGCTGTAGGGCATTTCTGTTTTTCCTACACCCTGGTTTTGCCCCCCATGACTGCGGCAGAATCCCACGCCCCGGGGGGTTGATACTCGGGGTGCAGGACGCGCTGTAGGTCCTGGGAAATTTTCTTGGCAAAGTCCTCGCAGATTCCTTCGAAACGCGGCGATTTGCATGAACTGGTGGGCGTTGGATGGGCGGGATAGTCTTTTTCCCGTCGCCGTGAAAGCGGTGGCTGGGTGTAGGAACCCGGGTATCTGGCTTGCATCAGTTCTGTTGCTTGATTGCGGCGGCTGTGTGCGGGACCACGTTTCGACGTGGCTGAGTTAGATGCCCTCAGTTCCTACTCCCGTGCACGGCTGCCACCCAAGCCCGTAGGAAGGCCGGTGGTTGCTTCAAATAGGTATCTAAAAGAGTTTTCCAACATGACAAAACTGCATCCGGATCCACCCTACGAAAAACCACTGCCCCCTCCCGTCAACCGCTGGATGGCTATGACCGGCAACTGCTCCGACATGCCCACCTTCTTCATCGACACCCACGTCCCGCTCGACATCCTGATGGAAGCGGCCAACTACCGGATCCGCTCCGTCACCCAAGTCCTGGAAAACCTCGCCATGCGCGGTTCCATCGAGTGCGATTCCTTCATCCTCAGCGACTTCGCCCTGCTCTGCGCCATTCCGCTGCGCGATGGCTGCGACGTTCTGGACATCATCGGCCGACGCCTGCGCGCCCGGCCTTCGCCATAACCAACGCGCAAATCCTATGTGGGAGCGGGCTTGCCCACGAAGGCGTCAGTTCAGGCGACATCGCTGTTGAATGTGCCGGCCTCTTCGCGGGCAAGCCCGCTCCCACAATGTTCAGCGATGATCACAAAACCTGCGCACGACACAAATCCACTGTAGGAGCGAGCTTGCTCGCGATGGTCGCCAACGATAACGCTGGCTGCCTGATGCCCAGCGGTGCCTGGGCCTCCATCGCGAGCATGCTCGCTCCTACAGGTCCTGCGTCGATCACAAATGCTGTGCACGACACCAATCAAAATGGGACAGATCTATCAATAAATGGATCTGTCCCCTCTGGATACTGCAATCAAAAGGGGACAGATTTATTTATGAAAAATAGAGCTATCCCCTTTTGGTCGATTTTGATCCGAACACCTAACCCCAGGTTTCCCTCATCACCGAGCGGAACATTTCTGAAAGTAGTGGCTCAACGTCTTTACGCTCATTACGGGGCGGTTTGACCGCTTCAAGTCGATTTATTTCTCGCTCAACGTATTTTTGGATGGTCATGATCTGGGGAGATAAGCCCATTTCTGGAGAGGCGCGCTTAATCGTCAGCAAATCATCAATCGACCGCAGAAGATCTGTATCTCCTTCGATGACGCAGAGCAGCTTGTCAAACTCTATCGGCGCAGGTGAGCCGAACTGCTCCAGCCAGCGTACTGAAAGCAAAGGTCGTAACACGTAAAAGTATTTTTTGAGCGGTACCTGAGGGGCTTGCAAGTACCCCCTGTAGTTAGTTTTGGCCATACTGCGATAGTGGTAGATCCCACTCTCTACCGAATAAACATGCGGCAGTAGCTCCTTGGCCCGTTCGTGAAAAGATCCCGAATGCTCATAAATGATGGTCGACTGAATCCACTCCACAAAACCTGGATTGGATTTCCAGAATAACCTGAGCGCCTTTCGGAGATCCCAGCCATTGATGTCCATTTCATCAACGATTGGGTACTCAACGACGTCGCGTTGCTCCTCAAGGCCAACGGAAAGATACCAATCAGGAGTATTTACGTAGATAAAACGCGCATCGTAATCGCTGTTCGGAGAAGCGAAGCCCCAAGCACGACTGCCAGATTCCACGGCTAGTACAACCTTCACATCATGCTCGTCCTCGGCGCGGCGTAGACGGTTGCGAACCTCATTTTGAACAGCCAAAGACACCATGAGCTTTCTCTAAGTGAGTGATACATGAAAGGCACGCTACTCATACAGCGACGCACTGTCCAGTAACTGCCGGAGCCCGGTAAATCAAAGGGGACAGATTTATTTATGAAAAATAGATCTGCCCCCTTTGGGGGCCCGATATTTCCCTAGCAAACAATCGAGCATGAACGGCAGCAATCAACCCGAAGCTGATGCTCAGCATCGGATAGAGATTGGCCGATAGGAGCCGGTAACCATTGGAGGCATTGAATCGAAAGCGGGGTTCAGGCATAAGCCGACGGAAGTCGAATTGCTACTTGCCCCCAGCATCTACTGATTTCTTTGACAATGCCGCTGTCTCCCAATTTGCTCGCGGAGACTTCACATACCGATAGATGCTCCAACAGCCATTCATCTGTCCACCCTGCCCATTCACCTACAATGGACTTGAGGTTTCCCTCAAGTGCTGGGAACACCTCCCCCCAAAGGATGCTTTGAATTTCTTTAGGCGAATAACCTGTTTCCAGGACTACGCGAGCGACATAGTCAAAAGTCGAGTCGGTGATCTCTGTGTCGAGGAAAAATTCTGAAAGTGCTTGCCAAATCTTCAAGCGGTTTGCGTCGACATTTTTCATGCAATATCCCGAAACTCGGATGGCGCCCAGCAACCAAAGGGTATCGTAGACGAAAGCGTTCAGACAGATATTCGCCGCCAGGATGGACCTGTTACGACCCAGAATAGAAGTTAGATCGCATGCTTTGCGAATGTGATATCCATCAGCGGGCAGTCACGGTCCTACAGGTATGCACGATGATGGCGGTACGGCTGTAGGAGCAGACCAATCAAAAGGGGACAGATTTATTTATGAAAAATAGATCTGTCCCCTTTTGCTGCCATCAGGAATGGCTGGACGGGCTCGTCAGGATTGCACGGGCGTAACACCAGGCGGTTCTAAATCAAGACGGAATACGCCATGCGGCCGAAGCCTGGCATCAAGCGCTGGATCCGGATAAAGGAAATCTGAATTTGGATCATGACGAAATCCGACACGCGTGGCGGTCCGTGCAGAGCGAGTATTGGGCTGAGAAATGATGGCGAGGATTTGACTCCCCGTCATTTTCTGGCGGCACTCCTGCAACACCATATGCATCGCTTCGGATGCATATCCTGCACCCCATGCAATCCTGCGAAATCGCCATACCGCTTCAACCGCAGGTGCAACCGGCAACTCGGATCGGACGGGTTGTAATCCTGCCAGCCCAAGAAACATCCCGCTGCTGTCCGCCACATGCAGCACCCCCCATCCATTGGCAGCCATGCACTCTCGATACCTGTCCAGCGAAGCAGCACTCCCCTTCGCCAACGCAGGTCCACCTAACCATTCATTAACTTCAGGTTCCGAATTCATCGATATGAGCGAGGTCAGATCTGCGTTTGTCCAGGTCCTTAATACGAGGCGGTCGGAGCGCAGAACCATGGTCGGGATTTCGGATTCTGTTTGCTTCGAAACCATGTTCAATCCCCTCCATCCATAAGTAAAAGCCGGTGATTCTAGCAAAGCCACTTTGGCTTGCGGGCTATGGGCCCTGCGGTACTAGCGGTGGTTCTGATAGCGTTCCGTCAAGGATTGCACGAGGCTGACATAGGATTGCGTCTCGGCGTAGGGAGGCACCCCGTTGTACTGGTCCACGGACGCTTCGCCGGCGTTGTAACCTGCCAACGCCAGCGTCCGGTTGCCGTTGAAGCGCTTGAGCAACCAGGCCAGGTAGCGCACACCGCCACGAATGTTCTGTCGAGCGTCGAACGGATCGTTCACGGCGAAGCGCTCGGCGGTGGCGGGCATCAATTGCATCAGACCTTGGGCGCCGGCTTCGGAAATGGCATAGGGGCGAAACGCCGATTCGGCATGGATCACTGCGCGCACCAGCGCCCTGTCGACACCATACTGACCCGAAGCGGCTTCGATCTCCCGCTGATAGGACCGGGTGTCCAGGCGCAGTGAGGCGACCTTGAAATCCTTCGGCATCGTGCACAGGTAGCAGCCCTTGATGTAATAGACGTCGAGCTCATCAACCCGCGCGGAGATCCCGACGGGGCGCCGGCTCACGTACTGACGAACACCTTTGTGCATGAAGGTGAACACCCGAATCCGCATCGCGCCGGGGTCGTCGCCCCGGACAGAGCGTGGCTGGGCCTTTGCCTTGGCACCGGCATCGGCGCCCGCCATGCCATTCACGCGGGTGCAGCGGGCGGTGGCGATGGTTTGGCTGGTGTAGCTGATGGCGCCGTCCCTGGATTGGCACTTGAACATGGCGCTGGCGCACAGTGGCACCACCAGCAAGGCCAGTTCGATGCCGCCAAGAAGACTCTTGCGAGCCCATCGCCATGCTCTGGAACTCATCACATCGCTCCGCGCCGCGGGTGCCTGTCAGGCTGGAGGGGCTGGTCAGGGCGCAGCCTTTGGAGGGCGTGTGCACCGCCTGTTGCACTGACAGTTATACCCCTTGTAATCGGCCATGGAACTTGCGTTGACGTACGGGCTGACGGTGTTCGCGCAAGCGCCAGCGGACGGAGGAGACTGATGACACTGGGTGCCTGATGCCCTGCGGTGTCTGGGCCACCTTCGCGAGCATGCTGGCTCCTACAGGTTCTGCGTCGATTCCAACTCCCGCATTCCACGCAGTGGAACAATGGGACGAAAAAAATGGGACAGATTTATTTATTAGGATCACTGCCCGCTGGCTGTTTTCTACCTTTCGCGACGGGCAGAAAACGGCCCAGAGTGTGTAAAAACAGATGGTGCAGCCAGCCAACGGCAGTGAGCCAAGAATCTCGCTGCGGGATCTACTGAAATTTCCTGAGGGCGGCTGGCGGTTTACGTGGCTCCGGCCAAATGTCGGCCTAAAAATCGTTTAGTCGAACTCCACATCTGGTGCGAGTTCTGGATACTCGATCTTCATGTCTTCAAGGATTTTTTGCATCAGCTTCGCATCCCCCGGTAAACGTCTGGATAAAGTATTCCAACCTGAAATTTTCAAGTGTATGGGCATTTCCACAAGTCCCGTAATTGCGTCCCAGAAAGCATCCCAATTACAGCCGTACCAGCTAGGGAATCCGAGTGCATCTTTCAAGATGGAATGGAGTTCGTCAGAATTCGTCACCTCACTTAAGTCAATCTTTACAGCCTGTAAGCGGGCCATCGTCTGCACCTCAAAAATTGTTCGCCAGTAAGAGGGGTAACTGAAGTCCGCCTCTATCAGGGAGCCTATGCCGCTATACACCTTTGCTATGATTTTCCGAGGTGTTTAACTCAGGAATCGTCAATGAAGCGCTTCATCCAAGGCGAACATCGCGGTCAAAGCACCTTACTTCCCGAGAGTCTTGACGACTACGTCAGCGATACCAACCCGGTGCGCGTAGTCGACGTCTTCGTCGACGAACTCGACCTGGCCAAACTTGGTTTTGACGGTGTCATACCGGCAGAGACGGGCCGGCCAGCTTATCACCCCGCGATCCTGTTGAAGATTTACATCTACGGCTATCTGAACCGGGTTCAGTCGAGTCGACGCCTGGAACGGGAAGCCCAACGCAACGTCGAGCTGATGTGGCTGACCGGGCGTTTGATGCCGGATTTCAAGACCATTGCCAACTTCCGAAAAGACAACAGCAAGGCCATCTGAGGCGTCTGCCGCCAGTTCGTTGTGCTGTGTCAGCAGTTGGGATTGTTCGGGGAAAATCTGGTCGCCATCGACGGCAGCAAATTCAAGGCAGTCAACAATCGTGACCGCAATTTCACCAGCGCCAAACTGAAGCGGCGAATGGAAGAAGTTGAATCGAGCATCAACCGTTACCTGACGGCACTCGATGCTGCCGATCGGCAAGAACCTACAGCCTCCGAGCCCAGCGCCGTGCGGCTGGAAGAGAAAATCACCAAGCTGAAGACGCAAATGAAAGAGCTTCAGGCGATCGAAATCCAGCTCAATGAATCGCCGGATAAACAGGTCTCACTGACCGATCCAGACGCCCGCTCCATGATGACGCGCGGCACGGGAATCGTCGACTACAACGTGCAAACAGCGGTCGATACTCAGCACCATTTGATCGTTGCTCATGAGGTCACCAACTACGGTTCCGACCGCGATCAACTCAGCTCGATGGCGAAGCAGGCTCGCGATGCCATGGCGTCAGAAACGTTGGCGGTGGTAGCTGATCGAGGTTACTTCAAGAGTGAAGAAATCCTTGCTTGTCACGACGCGAACATCACTGCCTACGTGCCAAAGCCGATGACTTCAAGCGCCAAGGCGGATGGTCGATTCAACAAAGATGCTTTCGTTTATGACGCAACGAAAAACGAATACATCTGTCCGGCGGGAGAGTCGCTGCCCTGGCGCTTCTCCAGTATTGAGAAAGGCATGAATATGCACTGTTACTGGAGTTCGAAATGCCAGGGCTGCGCACTGAAAAGGCAGTGCACACCAAGCAAAAATCGTCGAGTAAGGCGCTGGGAACATGAAGCGGTGCTGGAGGAAATGCAGCATCGGTTGAACCATGCACCGGACATGATGCGAATCCGAAAAAGGACGGTTGAGCATCCCTTCGGGACGCTCAAACAATGGATGGGCTCAACGCATTTCCTGACGCGCAAACTGGTCGGGGTAAGCGCGGAGATGAGTCTCAATGTGCTCGCCTACAACATGAAGCGGGTTATGAACATCATCGGTACAGCAGGCCTGCTGAAGGCGATGGCGGCGTAAAGCCTCGGTTTTCTCTGCTCCAGAAGGCGCTATACCGCGCGATAACCGCTTTGGAACGTCAATCATGCTTATCGCGGCAAACGCTTGGGCAATCGCATCGCCTAGGAACGCATGGTTGACGCACTCAAGATACAAAAGCGTTTTTACACACTCTGGGCCAGAAGCTGCCTCTCATTTCGCTAGAAATGAGCAGGAGAAGATCGCATTTATGACTGAGGAATAGTGCAGGTCAGGAGGATCATTTCTTCATTGTGAGCCGTAGTCGCTGCCATTCATTCCAGCAATCCTCAGCAACCAAGTCCCGGAAACCACGATCCTTCTCCATACCTAGGGCGACGTCGAATGGAACTGCAACGCATGTCGCTTGATCACGGATTTTGAGCGCCTCGGACTCTGTAAGTGGAGAGCCTTTGTTCGTTTCGGCGTTTTGCAACGCTACTGAAAGAGCCGGAATGAACACCACGCAAAGCTGTTCCGTCATCTGTTGCTAGCCTCAATTGTGCGGGAAGGCCGAAAGATTACTCCGGTTGCTTAATTACAGCTATTGGCCACGAGCATCCATTGCCTGACGTCAGCTTTGGGTCGACTTCTGCCTGCCACGAAGGATGGGGGTCTACCCAAAGCTGACGTTATCCAAGAACTGCTATCGCCCAGAAATTGAGAAATCCAGACGATCAGCCGTAACATTCGGTGCCGGTCTGGTCGGCGCAGGCAGAACGGATGTCATCGAATGCTGGAACGTTCACTCTCCGAAGAGACCGTTAGCGTCTACGAGAGGCTCAGAGACAACCGCTGCCTCGTTGCTTTTGCCGCAAACAACATCGAGCGAATCCGCAACAAGCGCGTCGTCCGTGGCTGCGAGATCACCGAGCCGGGCGAGAAGAAAAGTGCGGACAATGTTTCCAGCTTGATCGACATGAAAGGCATAGAGGGGAGTGATTGATCGAGCTTCGCACCTAGCCATAGCCCATGTGACCGAATATTTTCGCCCAGTTTCTTTGTCTGAAAGCTTTGTGATAGATGTCTCCCGATACAACACATTCTGAGCATTGGAAGTAACCACTGATGCATAAACCGCTATAGCTGGACTGTATGAGACTCGATAGGTTGGAGCTAAAGGCGAGATATTTGGCGTGCTCTCTCTAAGTGCACTCAAGGTCAACTTGTCAAAGTCAGTGCGAGTTTTCCCTGATAGTGCGTTGGAAATCTCATCGATCACTACTTGGTCGAAGATAATTGATTCTTTTGGATGCTCAGGGCCAGCAGCAAGGGCGATTGGGGGCAGTCCAGCGAACAAGAATGCAGATAGTAATGTCAACAAACGCATTGGAAACTTCCTTGGATATTCAACAGTGGTTGAGTGGTTTGCGCTTCTTATCGCGATGTAGTGTTTTAGGGCTTCTTTGTCACTCCGTAAGTCCTTGCACGGCGCAGTAGTGTCTACGGCAAATGCGACAATGCTTAAAGAAGACCGTACTATGTGTGATGGCAAGGGCTGCTGCTCACTGATGAAGTTACTTATTTGCCATCACCGTGTCCACCGTCCACTTTTGGCCGATTTGTGCCGCTCACGACAGGCAGAAACCGGCCGAGAGTGTGTAAAAATACTTCTGCGAACCCTTGATATGATTTCTGAGGATTTCATCGTAGGGATCGCCCATGATGCGCTTTATCCAAGGTGAACACCGAGGCCAAGGCACCGTACTTCCCGAAAGCCTCGACGACTTCGTCAGCGATACTAATCCGGCGCACTCGTAGTGGCTGGCCAGCAAGTAGAGCTGGTGCTCCTACAGCCGCGCCTCTGCCCGCAACGGTGGAATGTTGATGCCAGCGTATCGGAGAGTTGGACTACGGCATTGTCGGTATCAACCACGGCGAGCCGTCGACATCTCAAGCACCGTATCACCGTTTGGTGGGCAGAAAATGAGTGGCCTGGGCCGTGAAGGTGGTGTCTGGGGCATTCAGGAGTGCCTCGATACCAAATTCATTTCCCCTGGCTCTGAAAGATCGGTAAGCCGACCCTGCAAAGCCTGCCATCGACAACTGGGAAACCGGTCGTCACGCTTTGTTCTAAACCTCTGTTGTGTTGACCCGCCCTTTCAGGTGCTTTCCCGATCCACCAGGGTAAACCCAGTATCAACTCGCACCGTCTTACCGCCGTCGGGATGCTTAAAACGCTCCAGCAGTGCACGGGCAACCTGGTCACCGATGCGCTTGCCGTCCACCCGCACGGTGGACAGCGCAGGATGCACATGAGCAGCGCTGCTCAGGTCGCCGAAGCCCATCACAGCGATATCCTCGGGAACGCGCATGCCTCGGCTGGCTGCTTCGGCGAGCACACCCTGTGCGACGGTGTCAGAGCTGCATACCACAACATCCGGGGCTTCACCGGCCTCCAGCAGTTGCTTTAGGCCCTGGCGGCCGACTTCCAGCGTGGCCGGCGGGGTCAACACCTGCATGGGCACGCTGGTAATACCGTGGCGTGCCAGTTCGCCAACCAGGCTGTTGCAGCGGCGCAGGCCGCGAGGGTCGCTGATGCTGACAACGGAGAAACGCTGGTAGCCTTTGCCGAGCAGGTGTTTGGCGATGGCCGCTCCGACGCCCTCATGGGAAAAACCAACCAGCATGTCGAGAGGGTCTTCACTCAGGTCCCAAGCTTCGACCACTGGAATGCCCGACTGGGCCAGGCGCAAGCGGCTGGATTCGGTGTGCAGTGTGCCGGTCAGCACGATGCCGTCCGGGCGTCGCCCCAGCACGGCTTCGAGCAGCTTCTCCTCCTGTTCGGCCGAATAGCCCGTCAGGCCCAGCAGGGTCTGATAACCGGCTTCGGTCAGGCGGTCCATGAGGGCCTGGACGGTGTCGGCGAAGATCGAGTTGGCGATGGTGGGCAGGAAAATTGCCACCAGGCGGGTTTTTTTGCTGGCCAGCGCGCCGGCCAGCATGTTGGAGACGTAGCCCGTCTGGCGCACCGCCGCGAGCACTTTTTCACGCATTTCTTCGCTGACCACCTCTGGGCGGTGCAAGGCACGCGACACGGTAATCGGGGATACACCCGCGACCTTGGCCACATCGACCAGTGTCGGGCTGCCCGCTTTTTTAACTGCCTGCGCATCGGCCGTCGACGACGGCTTCGCGATTTGTCTTGCCATGCTGATTCCGAGGCTATTCGACTGACCGAGTACGCGGCCCCAGGCAAGTATTGCCCCGGGCCGCACTGTGGGCAAGATACCCGGTAGGCCGGCGAACTGCCAGATCAGCGCTGCTTCTGCTATTGCCCGTCGATGGCAGCCGGCTGCCCGTCGAAGCATGCATGCAGGCTGGCCAGGACCATTTCACCCATTGCCAGGCGCGTCTGCTGCGTGGCGCTGCCGCGATGCGGCTGCAGCACTACGTTGTCCAGCTCGCGCAGGGCCTGCGGCACGTTTGGCTCGTCGACGAACACATCCAGCCCGGCGCCGGCTATCACTCGGTCGCGGAGCGCGGCCACCAGTGCCTGCTCATCGACCAGTTTGCCTCTCGCCACGTTGATCAGGTATCCCTGCGGCCCCAGGGCCTGCAGCACCTTGGCGGTGATGATCGCCTCGCCGTTGTCCGCCGACGCGGCCAGCACCAGAACATCGCTGCAGCGTGCCAGCGCCTCGATATCCCTGACATATTCATGACCGCTCTCAGGCTGCTCCTTGCGGTCGTGGTAACGGATGGTCATGCCGAATGCCTGCGCGCGATGGGCGATGGCGTGCCCGACCCGGCCCAGGCCGACAATGCCCAGCGAGATACCCGAGACTTTTCGAGCCAGAGGTTGCGGCGTCTTGCCCCAAGCGCCGGCACGTACGATTCGCTCGCCGGTGCCAAGCTCGCGCAGGGTCATGATCAGCAGGCCGATGGCCATGTCGGCGACGTCGTCAGTGAGCACGCCTGGCGTGGTGCTCACCTGCACGCCACGGCTGGCAGCATGGACAAGGTCCACAGCGTCGGTACCGATACCGCTGATGGCGATCAGGCGCAGCGCGGGCAGGCGGTCCATGACCGGGTTGGCCAGGCCCTTCGCGCCACCGGTCACCACTGCCTGGATGGACTTGCCATGGCAGGCCAGAAATGCGTTCGGGTCTGCTGCCTCGTAAAGCCGGTGGACGCTATAGCGTCGCAGCAGCTCGCGGTCGATGTCGTCGGGCACGGGTTGGGTCAGAAGAATGTTGATCATGGTGTTCATACCTCAGGGGCGTGATTGCAACGGAAGTGGGGGTCATGCACGTTCAAGTGCCAGCTTGCGCAGCGTGCCCATGCTCAGGAACGCCAGCGCGCCCAGCAGCGCGTGGCCTGCGACCACGTAAAGCGCGCCTTCGAACGAGCCCGTCGCATGCACGATGTAACCGATGATGATCGGCGTGATGATCCCCGAGATGTTGCCGAACATGTTGAACAGCCCGCCCGCCATGCCGGTAATCTGCTTGGGCGCGGTGTCGGACACCAGGGTCCAGTCCACCGCCACCACGCCCTTGCCGAAGATCGCCAGGGACATCAGCAGGGTGACAATCCAGATCGAGTCGGTGAAGTTGCACAGCACCAAGGTGACGCCGATGCTCATCCCGCACACCAGCGGGATCTTGCGCGCCAGGGTCAGCGAGAAACCACGACGCAGCAGGAAGTCGCATACGGCGCCTCCGCACAGCGCACCGAGCAGGCCGCAGATGCCGGGGATTGCTGCAATCGCACCAGCCTCCATGATGTTCAGCCCGCGGCCCTTGACCAGATAGATGGGGAACCAGGTCAGGAAGAAATATTGCAGCGAGGTGTCGCAGTATTTGCCCAGGTAGATCGACCACATCATCGGGCTGCGCAACAGCACCTTGAGATCGGAGAAGCGTGGTTGGAACGCGCCTTTCTCCCGCGCCTTGTCCATGTCGATCTCGGCACCGCCGCTGCGGATATGTTCAAGCTCCGCATCGTTGACCAGGCCATGCTCGGCTGGGGCCTTGACGAACTTGAACCATAGCGCGCTGATCGCGATACCAAGCCCGCCCATGAACCAGTAGACATGCTCCCAGCCGAAACGGTGGGCGATAAAGCCCATCAACGGCGCCAGCAGGACCACCGACAAGTACTGCGACGAGTTGTAGATTACCGTTGCCAGGCCTCGCTCCTGCATGGGGAACCAGGCTGCGACAATGCGGTTGTTGGCCGGGTATACGGGGGCTTCGATCACCCCCAGCAGGAAACGCAGCACGAACAGCGTGGCGACCGCGACCGGTACCGAGAGGAAGCCGGTCATGCCTTGCGCCACGGTGATGCTCGACCACAGGAATAGCGAAATGCCGTACACCCGCGCCGAACCGAACTTGTCCAGCAGCCAGCCGCCGGGCAACTGGCCCATGACATAGGCCCAGGCGAAGGCCGAGAACATGTAGCCCAGTGTCACCGTGTCGATGCTTAGCACTTCCATCAGCGCGGAGCCGGTGATCGACAGCGTTGCCCGGTCGCCGACGTTGATCGCGGTGACGATGAACAGCATGGCGAGAATGTAGTAGCGGACATGGGTCCGTTTCTGGCTGGTGGGAGCTGCGCTCGCCGCTGCAGCGGTTGTCAATTGATCCACGTACGTAACCCTCTTATTGTCTTTTTTATGTCGATCGGACCCGTAGGCGCTGTCATCAGCGCCCGGGCCTTGTGGTTCACGATTTTTTCCGGTCGTACAGTTGCAGCAGGGCCTGGCCGGCCCTTGGTCTTACGGGCGTGTGCCGACCTCGACGACTTGCGCGGTCCAGGGCTGTACCTGCTCGCTGAGGGAAAGGCCCAGGCCCGGACGGGTCGGTACCAGCATTCGCCCGTCGCGGGTTTCGAGACGCTCGTTGAACAGCGGCTCCAGCCATTCGAAATGTTCGACCCATGGCTCAGTTGGGTACGCTGCTGCCAGGTGTACGTGCAGCTCCATGGCAAAGTGTGGTGCCAGCATCACGCCGGCCTGTTCCGCCATTGCGGCTACCTTGAGGTACGGGGTGATGCCGCCTACCCGTGGCGCGTCGGGCATCAGGAAATCCGCACTGCGCAGTTTGATGAACTCGGCGTGCTCGGCAACGCTGGTCAGCATTTCGCCGGTGGCAATAGGCGTGTCGAACTGCTGCGCCAAGGCGGCATGCCCTTCGGCGTCGTAGCAGTCCAGCGGCTCCTCGATCCATACCAGATTGAACTCTTCGAAGCGCCGGCACATGCGCTGCGCAGTCGGCCGGTCCCATTGCTGGTTGGCGTCGACCATCAGTGGGAAGTTTTCACCCAGGTGCTCGCGCACGGTGCTGACGCGGTGCAGGTCGATCGCGCAATCGGGTTGGCCAACCTTGAGCTTGATCCCGCCAATGCCTTTCTCGCGGGACAGGTCGGTGTTCTTAAGCAACTGGTCGAGAGGCGTGTGCAGAAAACCGCCTGAGGTGTTGTAGCAGCGTACCGAATCGCGCTGGGCGCCGAGCAGGCGAGCCAGCGAGAGGTTGGCGCGCTTGGCCTTGAGGTCCCACAGGGCCACGTCGAAGGCACCGATGGCCTGAGTCGACAGGCCACTGCGACCTACCGAGGCGCCCGCCCAGCACAGCTTGGTCCACAGCTTGGCGATGTCGCTGGGGTTTTCGCCGATCAGCGCCGGGGCAATTTCTTTGGCATGGGCGAACTGGCCCGGGCCGCCGGCGCGTTTTGAATAGCTGAAGCCCAGCCCGCGGTGTCCATCGACCGTTTCGATCTCGGCGAACAGAATGGCGATCTCGGTCATCGGCTTCTGGCGACCGGTCAATACCTTGGCGCCGCTGATCGGGTTCGCCAGCGGCAGAAACACCGATGAAACCTTGATGTAGGCAATTCGGTCGTTGTCAGCGCACTGCAGGTTTTGCGGTTGTTGTGGCATTTGAGGCTTCCTTCGGATTGGCGGTTTTATTTTGATGATTGCGCAATCATTCGCTCGTAAAAAAATACCCGAGGAGGCTTGGGCTCCTCAGGGCATAGGGAGAGATTACACTGATTGCGCAATCATTCAAGTTCCAATTTGCTCTTGGTTGGGCGCCGAGCTCGACCCTTCTGGCGGGCGTTTAGGTGCAGCTGGAGGCTGCCCGGTGCCCCTCCCCCGCAAAAAACACATCCCCCGCTTCACACCCGACTCCCGATAATGCATATCCACAACAGGTTCTGCGTCGAGATTCATGAGACACGCGCATAACAGCATTGGCGAAAAACACAGAACGTTTCAGTCAACCCCAGGGTCAGTCTTAGGAGGGCAGCGAAAGCGCCGCAGTGCGCTGCTCTCCCAAAACCTGCAAAGGAATTGACCTGATGACGATTTCCCGACGCACCTTTCTGATCGTTGGAGCCGTGACCGCCGCCAGCGTTGCGCTACCGCCCTTCATTTGCGCACAGGCCAGCGCCGCCAACGCCGCCCGTCCGATCAAGGCCAAGGTGTCGATCGAGGTGAACGGCCAACAGCACGCCCTGGACCTCGACACTCGCACCACCCTGCTCGATGCGCTGCGCGAACAGCTGCATCTGACCGGCACCAAGAAAGGTTGCGATCATGGCCAGTGCGGCGCCTGCACAGTGATCGCCGACGGCCGGCGCATCAATTCCTGCCTGACCCTGGCGGTGATGCACGAAGGTTCGAAAATCACCACCATCGAGGGCCTCGGCACGCCGCAACAGTTGCACCCGATGCAGGCCGCTTTCATCAAGCACGACGGTTATCAATGCGGGTATTGCACACCGGGGCAGATTTGCTCGGCGGTGGCGGTACTGGGGGAAATCCGTGATGGCATTCCCAGCCACGCCAGCCCCGACCTGACCGAACCACCGAAGCTGATTGCCGGTGAAATCCAGGAACGCATGAGCGGCAACATCTGCCGCTGCGGCGCCTACTCCAACATCATCGAGGCGATCAGCGAAGTCGCAGAGGCCAGCGCATGAAACCCTTTACGTACCTGCGGGCCAAATCACCCGCCGACGCCGCCGCCCTCGCCGCCCAGGCCAACGGGTCGCGCTTCATTGCCGGCGGCACCAACCTGCTCGACCTGATGAAGCTGGAAATCGAAACGCCCTCGCATCTGATCGACGTCAACGGTGCCGGCCTGGACCGGATCGAAGCCACGGCCGATGGCGGCCTGCGCATCGGTGCGCTGGTGCGCAACACCGACCTCGCGGCCGACACGCGGGTGCGCAAAGACTATGGGGTGCTGGCGCGGGCCCTGCTCGCCGGCGCGTCCGGCCAGTTACGCAACATGGCGACCACCGCCGGCAACCTGCTGCAACGCACCCGCTGCCCGTATTTCTACGACCCCAACCAGGCCTGCAACAAACGCCAGCCCGGCAGCGGCTGCTCGGCCATCGACGGCGTCAGTCGGCAACTGGGCATCATCGGTGTCAGCAACGCCTGCATCGCCACCCATCCCAGCGACATGACCGTGGCCATGCGCTTGCTAGATGCCCAGATCGAGACGGTGAAACCCGACGGCAGCACCCGGGTCATTCCCATTGCCGATTTGCATAGGCTGCCCGGTACCACACCCAACATCGAAACCAGCCTGACCGCCAATGAGTTGATCACCGCTGTCACGCTGCCACCGCCCCTTGGCGGTACGCACCTCTACCAGAAGGTTCGAGATCGGTCGTCTTACGCCTTCGCCCTGGTATCCGTGGCCGCCGTGATCCAGAAGGATGGCAGCGGTCGAATCGCCCTTGGCGGCGTCGCGCCCAAGCCCTGGCGCGCGGAGGATGCCGAAGCCCGGATGGCCCAAGGCGCCAAAGCGGTGGCCGGGCAACTGCTCGCCGGCGCCACCCCCACCCATGACAACGCCTTCAAACTGACCCTGGTCGAGCGCACGCTGGCTGCGGTAATGGCCCAAGCGAGGGAACAGGCATGAAATTCGATACCCCGGCCAGCACCAATCCCATCGATCAATTACAGGTCGTGGGCAAGGCCACCACCCGCATCGAAGGCCCATTGAAAACCACCGGCACTGCTCATTACGCCTACGAGCATCACGACGTCGCGCCGAACCAGGCCTATGGCGTGGTGATCGGTTCGGCCATCGCCAAGGGGCGCATCGCCTCGATGAATCTGGAGGCTGCCCAGGCCGCGCCCGGAGTGCTGGCCATCGTAACGGCGGCCAACGCCGGCAAGCTCGGCAAAGGCAAATACAACACGGCGAAGCTGCTGGGCGGGCCGGACATCCAGCACTACCACCAGGCCGTCGCGCTGGTGGTGGCGGATACCTTTGAGCAGGCCCGCACCGCCGCGCAGATGGTCGACATTCGCTACGAGCGCGCCGAGGGCGTGTTTGATCTGGCGGCCACCCGCGAATCTGGCAAGGAAGACAAGGAGCAGATGCCCGATACCCTGCACGGGGATTTCGAGGGAGCATTCGCCGCCGCGCCGGTGCAACTGGACGCCACTTACACCACACCGGATCAGGCCCACGCCATGATGGAGCCGTTCGCCTCAATGGCAGCCTGGGACGGCAAAAAACTGAGTCTGTGGACCTCGAACCAAATGATCGACTGGTCCGTGACCGACCTTGCGACCACCCTCGGCATCGACAAACAGAATGTACGTTTGATCTCGCCCTACATTGGCGGTGGCTTCGGCGGCAAGCTGTTCCTGCGCGCCGACGCGGTGCTGGCGGCGCTCGGCGCACGCATGGCCAAACGGCCGGTGAAAGTCGCCCTCGCCCGGCCCTTGATGTTCAACAACTCGACCCACCGCCCCGCCACTATTCAGCGCATTCGTATCGGATGCACCGCCGAAGGCAAGATCATCGCCTCGGCTCACGAAGGCTGGAACGGCGGCTTGCCCGACGGCAAGGTCGAGTTGGCGGCGCAACCGAGCAAATTGCTGTACGCGGGGGAGAACCGTCTGGTGACCATGCGCCTGTCGACCCTCGACCTCCCCGAAGGCAACGCCATGCGCGCGCCGGGGGAAGCGCCAGGGATGATGGCCCTGGAAATCGCCATGGATGAAATGGCGCACAAACTGAAGCTGGACCCGGTGGAATTTCGCATCCTCAATGACACCCAGGTCGATCCGGTCGACCCCAAGCGCCCCTTCTCCCAGCGCCACCTGACCGAATGCCTGCGTACTGGCGCAGAACGATTCGGCTGGAACAAGCGCGCGGCGCAGCCGGGTACGCAGCGTGAGGGCCGCTGGTTGCTCGGCATGGGAGTGGCGGTGGCGTTCCGCAACAACCTGCTGGTCAAGTCTGGCGCGCGGGTGCGGTTGAATCAGCAAGGCATCGTCACCGTCGAAACCGACATGACCGATATCGGCACCGGTAGCTACACGATCATCGGTCAAACCGCGGCCGAGATGATGGGCGTCAGCCTGGACAAGGTGGTAGTGCGCCTTGGCGATTCGAGCTTTCCGGTGTCGGCGGGGTCCGGCGGGCAGTTTGGCGGCAATTGCTCGACGGCCGGGGTGTATGCGGCTTGCGTCAAGTTGCGTGAAGCCGTCGCGCAGCGCTTGGGTGTGAAGGTGGACGATGCGACGTTTGCCGAGGGCGAAGTACGGACTGGCGATAAACGCATACCGCTGCAAGACGCCGCGCAAGCCGGGGAGTTGGTGGCCGAAGACTCGATCGAGTTCGCCGAGCTGAGCAAAAAATTCCAGCAATCGACCTTCGGCGCGCACTTCGTCGAAGTTGCGGTGGACAGCGCCACGGGCGAAACCCGAGTGCGGCGCATGCTCGCGGTGTGCGCAGCCGGACGCATCCTCAACCCGACCTCGGCCCGCAGCCAAGTGATCGGCGCGATGACCATGGGTGTGGGAGCGGCGTTGATGGAAGAGCTGGCGGTGGACAAGCGCCTGGGCTATTTCGTCAATCACGACCTGGCGGGCTACGAAGTGCCGGTGCATGCCGACATTCCCCATCAGGAAGTGATCTTCCTCGACGAAACCGACCCGGTGTCCTCGCCGATGAAGGCCAAGGGTGTTGGTGAGCTGGGTATCTGCGGCGTCAGCGCGGCGATTGCCAATGCGATCTACAACGCGACAGGGATTCGGGTTCGTGAGTACCCGATTACTTTGGACAAGATGCTGGATCGATTGCCGCCGATGATTTGATGGGTTCTGTGTCGAACCACAACGCTGACTTTTTGATCCAACGATGACGCTGGTGGCCTGACACCCTGCGGTGTCTGCGCCTCCATCGCGAGCAAGCTCGCTCCTACAGGTCCCGCGTCGATCACAAATGCCGCGCACGACACCAATCCACTGTGGGAGCGGGCTTGCTCGCGAAGGCATCAGGCCGACCAACATCGATGTTGAATGTGCCGGCCTCTTCGCGGGCAAGCCTCGCTCCTACAACCAACATCAAAAGGGGACAGATTTATTTATGAAAAATAGATCTGTCCCCTTTTGGTGCTGAGCAGATCAGCGCTTGGGCAACTACCCAATCTCCACTTCGGATCGATAGCCCATCCCTCCTGAAGCTTCAGTTGATTAGTTACCCCATGTATTAACTGATATTTCAGATCGTCCGTTTATCTTCATGATGATCATAAATATAGTGACCCCATCGTTCTCCAGAAGCACAGCCAAGTTCAACATTCCATTAAAACCGGCGATGTTGGCTGGCCGGCGAAAGGGGTCGAGAAGTTGAGCATCAACCTGACCACATCGCGCCTATATTTTCCAAGCGGTACTGCTAATTCGAGCATCAACTGGTGCTCGTGGTCCTGAACAAAACTCAGGTCAATCCAACGCTGTTCATCCATAACATTGGAGCTCCACCATTATGAAATCACAACGTATCGTAAGCGCCACTCTCGCCTTTAGCATGCTGTTGGGTGGGAGCTTCATCGCAGGTCAAGCCCTTGCCGCCGACGCTGCTGCCAGCCCCCCAAAATCTGCCAGTTCCGCCCCCAACCAGTTTCTGATTAATAAGGTCAGCCCGGAATACTGGCGAGTGCAGATCAACAACCCGCCTTTCAACATATATGGTCCGGATTCAACCTTACAGTTCGAGAAGGTGGTCAGCGCGATAGAAAGCGACGCCAAACTCAAGGTGGTGGTTTTTGAAAGCAAGGTGCCTGGCTTTTTCCTGACCCACTACGACTTCGCGGAGCCCCTGGAGCGGACACTGGAAATGCCCAACGGGAAGACCGGCCTGCCGCCCCTTCCGGACATGTTGGTACGCCTGAGCAAGTCCCCAGTGGTTTCCATCGCCATGATCAACGGCCGCGCCTCTGGCGTGGGCAGCGAACTGGCACTGGCCAGCGATATGCGTTTTGCCAGCGACAAGGCAGTGCTTTCCCAATTTGAAATTGGCGCCGGCTTTGTTCCAGGCGGAGGCCCAATGGCGCGCCTGCCACGCCTTATCGGCCGCGGCCGTGCATTAGAAGTCCTGCTAAGCGGTAACGACATCGACGGCAAGCTGGCCGAGCGTTATGGGTACGTAAACCGCAGCTTTCCCGAAAACGAGCTGAACGGCTTCGTCGATGCACTGGCGCGCCGCATCGCCACCTTCGACAAGCAATCTCTGGGCGAGATCAAGGATCTGGTGAACGTAGCTTCCCTCCCTTCAAACGAAGACGTCGGGAAGGAATGGCCCGCTTTTCTCAACTCTGTTCGACGCCCTGCCGCCCAACACCATATCGGCCGCCTGATGGAACTAGGCCTGCAACAAAAAGCTGATGTGGAAATCAATCTGCCCAAGTACACCGGCCAGGTCAGTGCCGAGAAAAACTGAGGCGCAGAAGACTGCAACATGGACCAAAAGGGGACAGGTTTATTTATGAAAAATAGATCTGTCCCCTTGTCCTTTTTGGCCAGGAACTTTGACGCTGATTTTTCGGTTGTCTATCGCCGCACTGGGAAAACTCTGAAGGCATCTTCTCCTGAGGCTGTAGGGCATTTCTGTTTTTCCTACACCCTGGTTTTGCCCCACCTGACTGGGGCAGAATCCCACGCCCCGGGGGTTTGACACCCGGGGTGTAGGACGCGCTGTAGGTTCTGGGAAATTTTCTGGGCAAAGTCGTCGGAGATTTCCTTCGAAACGCGGCGATTTGCATGAACTGGTGGGCGTTGGATGGGCGGGATAGTCTTTTTCCCGTCGCCGTGAAAGCGGTGGCTGGGTGTAGGAGCCCATTCGTTTACCAACACCAAACCAGTTCTGTCGTTTGATTTGCGGCGGCTGTGTGCGGGACCACGTTTCGACGTGGCTGAGTTGGTATGCCTCAGTTCCTACGCCCGCACATGGCTGCCACCCAAGCCCGTAGGAAGGCCGTTGGCTGCTGAAATTCGCGTACTAAGGCCCTTCAATCATGACAAAACTACACCCCGATCCACCCTACGAAAAACCACTGCCCCCTCCCGTCAACCGCTGGATGGCCATGACCGGCAATTGCTCCGACATGCCCACCTTCTTCATCGACACCCACGTCCCGCTCGACATCCTGATGGAAGCGGCCAACTACCGCATCCGCGCCGTCACCCAGGTCCTGGAGAACCTCGCCATGCGCGGCTCCATCGAGTGCGACTCCTTCATCCTCAGCGACTTCGCCCTGCTCTGCGCCATCCCGCTGCGCGATGGCTGCGACGTCCTGGACATCATCGGCCGACGCCTGCGCGCCCGGCCTTCGCCATAATCAACCCCTGTAGGAGCGAGCTTGCTCGCGATGGTCGTCAACGATAACGCTGGCAGCCTGATACCCCGCGGTGTCTGTGCCTCCATCGCGAGCATGCTCGCTCCTACAGGTCCCGCGCCGAACACAAATGCTGCGCACGACACAAATCCAGTGTGGGAGCGGGCTTGCTCGCGAAGGCGTCAGGCCGACCAACATCGATGTTGAATGTGCCGGCCTCTTCGCGGGCAAGCCTTGCTCCTACAATCAAAAGGGGACAGATTTATGAAATAGAATCTGTCCCCTTTTGGCATGCCGGCCTGATAGCAAAGCTACTTTTTCAGTAAACAATCAGACAAAAACGATTAGTCAAAAAACTCCATACCTGCATACGGCTGGCGCCGGCATTGCTCGAGCCTTGAGGCGAGGCCGCCTACATGCACTTCCAGACGATGCCCATCGGGATCCGAAAAATAAAACGAGTCACCTTCGCTCGAATTGGATTTCCACTCAATAACGTTACGAAGCCGCAAGTAAGCGGTGACTTCTTCAAAATCATCCTGCCCCACCGAAAACGCGTAGTGGGTGTAAGCAGGCTGTTTTTCCGCCACACGGCTCTCATCGAGAGACAGACAAAGCCAGAGATCGCCAAGGGAAAGATAAGCTCCCGTCTCCCAACGGGCAGCCAACCTAAAGCCGGGCAGAGCCACATAAAACTCAATGCTGCGAGAAAGGTTCACAACCGCCAACGTAAGATGATTCAAGCCAGTCAACATGAGCATCTATCCAAAACCAATCCACGAGAATGGTTGAGGGTATCAACATCGACTTTTTCAACACAATCGGCCGATTTCTGCCCTTCAAAGTAACCACCAATCCCCCATTACCAACCTCAAACACTCCCCTCCCGCTCCACAACCAAAACCCTCACCTCCCCCCGAGGATGCGCCACATGCTCACACCCCTCCCCCGCAAAAAACACATCCCCCACCTCCAGCGTCACAACCCGCTCCACACCTGACTCCCGATAATGCATATCCACCACCCCATCCAGCACCGCAAACACCTCTTCCCCATCATTCACATGCCACTTATATGGCTGATCGGTCCAGTGCAGGCGCACGGTGGTTCCGCCCATGTTGGCGATGTCGTCGGCGCCCCAGGCGCGGGTGGCGGTGAAGTCTTTGCTGCGGATGATTCTCATGGTGGGCGGGTCTCGGGCAGGCAGTTGAGTGGCTGCAATCTACCAGAGTCGAATGCCTTTGCAGGTAACGGGCACCGTCGCGCCTGGGCGGCGACGGTGCCTCGTAAATTACCCTGCTACGGCGCGGCAGCCGGCGGTGGCGCAGGCTCATCACTGACCCGCAACAACCCCCAAATCCCCCCCAGATTCCCGAACGCCGCATAGTCCCGATACAGATAATCCCCCGGCACCGCATTCGCCCCGCCCGCACTCGGGAACATGAAGCTGAAGTGCGCCGCCGGGAGCACGCTTTCCTGTGCGCCGATGTACATGGCCATGGGGTTGTAGCCAAAGCGCACCGAGCCGATGCCTGCGTTTTTCATGGGGTAACCCCAGGTGTCGAGCTTTTCAGCCTGGAACGGGTTAAACGCCCAGACATGGCCGTCGAGCTGGAAGGTCGCGCCACGGCTGCCGCCCGACGGCATCAGCACGTGGGTGCGGAACGGCTGACCGGGTTTGGCCCGCAGGATCGGTGTGACCGGATCGCCGCCGACCAGCGCGTTGCTGTAGGCCATGTGCGCATTGGGCACTGCGCCCAGGCCATTGCCGGCCGCCTGGCCGAACGGTGCGTTCGGTGCGCGGGCGAAGCGGTACCACAGGGGCTCGCTCCTGTAGTTGATGGCCATGTCCGAGTTGTCTTTGGGGTCGTTGGGAACGCCCGGCCCTTCGGATGACATGTTCTCCACCGGCAGGCCGTTGGCCCAGCGCATGTTCAGGGACTTTTGCCAGATCATCATGAAGTCGCGATAGCTGCTGGCGCCCGTCGGCTTCACCGTGGCCGACGCCCTTGAAGCGGCGTCCTCCTGCCAGGTGGCGCCCGCCGGCACCACTGACATGGCCGCCACCAGGCCTTTCTGCGGTTGCTTGATCGGGTCGGCCGGCATCAGGTTCAGGCCACCGAACTCGATGGGGGTCGCTTCGATCATGTCGACGTTGCGCCCCAATTGGGACGCGACCGGCTGACCGGCGCGCTCCAGGTGCCCGGCGTAGTACTGATAGGTCCGGCTGGGCCACGCACCGGTGCTGCCGGCCCGTGGCGCCACGGTCTGCACCGGGTTGCTGCCGACGTTGAAGCCATCCGACTTGCTGACGTCGTAGGTCAGCAACTGGGCGTGCAGGCCAACGTGGCTGGAGGGCCGCATCAGGTTGTTGTTGAAGGTGGTCGAGCCCTGCGCACTGGAGCGGTCACGCTTGACCGTGCCTTGCATCACCGCATAGTTCGGCAGGTCCGGCATCATCAGGGGCAGGCGGTTCTCCAACGTGATGTTGATGCAATCGCCGGCGGCGGCGCGCAGCGTCAGCGGCTCGACGGGCACCCCGGGCTTGAGCTTGCCGCTGACCGGATCGAGGTCGGCCTTGCGCACATACAGGATGGCGGTCGGGTCGTGCAACGGGCCGGACTGCCCACCGATGGTGAAGGTCTCGCCATCTTCAGGATCGAAGATCGTCACCTGCGGCACCGTCACCGGCCTCGGGTTGTAGACCAGGGTGCCCCCGAGCGGATTGAGCGGACCGCCCACATGCTGACCGGTGCCTGCCGGGTCGCCGATGGTCAGGCCCAACGGGTTGGCGAGGATGTCGTTGGCCAGGGCCGCGACCACCTCGTAGTTGCGTTGTACCGTCGGCCGGGTGCCGATGCCGGTGGGATTGGGGCTGATGCGCGGGCACACGCCATTGAAATTGACGGTGTTGCGCGCGGCCACCGGCCTTGGGTTGTTGGGCAGCGGGAACAGGTCGCTGCGGCTCTGGGAGTAGTTGCGCATGATGCCCCACAGGCCACTCCAGTAACCCTCCAGCGATGCATCCATGGAATACAAATAATCGCCGGTCTCGCTGGCCGCACTGGACATCATCGCCACCGGCGCCATGAAACCGAACTGCTCGGAAATCGCCACCATCTGCGACGCCTTCCAGCCGGTGTTGGAGCTGTTGCCGAAGCCACTGCCCGAATGCAGCCATTTCACGCCGTGCACCGTCACGTTGTGTTCCTCTTCGTGGCCGCCGGCATTGACCCGCAGGCGCACGTTGTCACCGGTGTAGGTGCGCAACGTCGGCGTGAACGGATCACCCGGCAAGTCGCCCCGGTTGATGTGTTTGGGCAACAGGGTCACGCCGCCGGTGGGACCGGTCGCAGCGGTGATCGCGCTGGGGGCCAGGTTCAGTGCAGGGATCGCCCGATCGGTGCGGCTTTGCAGCGCGTAAGACAGATCGCCGGCCAGGCCATCAGCCTGCATGCCACGCTTGCCGTCCGGCGCCATTTTGTTCGGGTCGTAGACGCGCAGGCCCAGGGGCTCATGGCGGTAGTTGACGACGAAGATGCCAGGGTCCGATGCCGAGATCGCTTGCGGACACGGCCGCGACGGGCACGTCAGCAGTTGGCCACTGGCGACTTCCACCACCGACTCCAGCAGGTTGGCGGCCGACTTGCGCGCAGGCGGGTTGATCGCGTAGCGGAAGCTGTCCGCCGTGGCCGGGAAGGCTGCGGCATTGGGCACACCATCGGGGCCTGCGCCGACGTAGACACCGGCCTCATAGGCGTGCTGGAAGTCGCTGAACTCGAGGAAGAACTCGCGGAAGCTGTCGTTGCGATTGTCGCCATCGAGATCGCCGGTTTCGATCACCGCTTGCCAGGAAGTCGGGCCACCGTCCTGGCGTCCGCCACCGTTGTACAGGGGCTCGCCGGTTTCGGCGTGATACCACTTGGAACCGGCAGGCTCGGCCAGCACGGTGGCGTACATGCCCACTTGCTGGTGGGTCGAAGGGCCAAGGTGGTCGTGGGTAAAGATATTGCCCAGGCCGCGATCGATGTTGTGCACGTTCAGCACCGGGTCGGCGAACCAGCGTTGCAGCGTGGTGCGCGCGCCCAGCCAGTCAGCGCGATTGAATCGTCCGAAGTACGGATGCTGCTTGGCCACCGGGCAATCCCCGGTGCCTTCCCGTGGGTCGCCGTCCCGGCAATCGTTGAAGCGGCGAATGGCGTGGATGCGCTCGACCACGGTGGACGGCGAGAGCACGCCATCCTCGTAGTTCCAGCCGTTGGCCGAGCCGTCGGCGGACGTCAGGTCCCACTTCGGCAGGTGAATGTGCTGGCCGATGACGTCGGTTGGCGTGCGTACCTGATAGTCGTCGAGTTCATAGACGGAAGGCACCAGGTTGGTGTGCTGGTACATGGTGCAGTCGAAGGTGTTCATGCGCATCACCAGCGGTTCAGGTGGGCGCTGTTTGTTGATCACCGGCCACGCGTCTTCCCACAGAGTGAGGATCCGGGTTTGCGGGAAGTGGTAGCCGATCTTGTTGAACACGGCGTCGAACTGGATATTGGCGCCTTTGTAGACGCGCGGGTGATCGGCCGTGAACAACGAGGCGCCGGTGAACGACTGGGCGTCCAGACGCTCACCGCTGTTGAAATAGCCGGCTCCGGCGGCGCGGGTCAGGCGCTTTTGCCGGTCGTCCATGCAGGGTTCGAAAAACGGCGCGCCCGCCACCGGTGGGGCGCCATTGGTGAGGAAGTCGCGCGGCTGCAATTGACCATTGGGCAACACGGCGAAGCTGGCATGTGAGGGCTTGGCGTGGAAGGCCATGCCCGACTGTTCGACCTCCGTGCCCTCCTCCGGGAAATACACCGGTTTAGCACGTTCCAGGCCTTTGCTCATGTCCACCAAAGTGGTGGTCACTTGCGCCTCGCCGCCAGCCGCCCAGCCATCCAGGCCGTGACGCGGCAGGCCACCGTCCCAACCACCTGCCTGCGCCGGATCCAGCGCCGACCACAGTTCCTTGCCGCTGCCTTTGAGTGCCGTAGCCGTTTGCGCATCGAGCATGTCCAGCGGTGGCGTTGGCGGCCGTTGGCCGACGGTGCTTTCGATGCCGCCGATCCAGAAGGGATAACCGGGATTTTTCAGGCTGCCATCGGCATTGCGGTTGGCTTCGCTGCGATCGACCAGGGCCAGGGAGCCGACGACTTTCGGTGCAGGCGGTGCTTCGCTGTCATCACCAGGCTCGTGTTCGGCGGTCAGCGTTTCGCCGCTCAATTTCGGAATCACCACCACCTTGCCCGGCATCGGCGGCAAGGCTTTACCCGGCAAAGGCACAATTGCCGGAATCGGCGTGCCGGCGACGATCTCGCCATCGGGCAAGGCCCGGGCGCCGGCGGCCGGCAAGCCACTGCGCAGGGCAAACGGCTGGGCGTGAAAATCGTTGTCGCCCTCCTGGCTGACCGCCAGGCGCGTGCCCTCTTCGAACACATCATGGATGCGCCACATGGCCCACATGCCCTGGGCGAAATGCGGATAGAAATGGCAGTGATAGATCGCGTCACCCACCACCCGATTGCGGTTGCCGGAGCCGCCGTTGGCGATCTCGTAGGTGTAACCCGAGCCCGGACCGACACCTTGGGCATCCATGTAATCGGAGTTGTCATCGTTGGGGTTGAACAGCCATTGGTGACCGTGCAGATGGAAGACGTGTTGCTCGTAACCCACGCTGATATTGCGAAACTTCACCGCATCGCCCAGGTAGCTGTGGGCGACGTTGGACGGCTCGGCCGGATACAGCGCCATGCTGGCCTTGATGCCGACACTGTCGGCCGGCGGCACCTGGCCGGGCGCCAGTTGTTCGAGGCCGGTGTTGGCCGGCACGTCCACCTGCATCGCGATATCGCCGGTGGTGTGGGCGCTGAGGAAGAATTCCTCGTAGGCGCAGGACAGGCAATCGTGCATGGGGCCGACACCGACCCGGTTGGCGATGACCTCGGCGCCCATGCCACCGGAACCGTAGTTAACCATGAAGGCATCGCGGGTCGGATCGAGCATCTGACCGAACGCCAGATCGCCCCAGAACCCTGGAAACGCCTGGATGACCGCGGACTGGTCGTGGAACACCGCAGCGAAATCGCGGAACGGCTCCAGGCGATTGGGCAGGCTGGGGTTGCGCTTGCCCTGGCTTTCAAGGGGATAGGTGCTGGGCGGGAAACTGCCGTCGGCATTGGGACCCATGATCACCGCGTCGGCATTGCTGGCAATGATCTCGCTGCCGTCGACCATGCTCAGGATCGGTTTGCCGGCCTTGCCTTCGGCGATCCAGGGTTCAAGCATCGGGTAGCGCGCCTGGTAGTCGATGATCGGCTGACCGGCCGGTGTGCGCCCGCGCGTTGCCAGGCGCATGTCTTCTTCGGTGACCGTGTTGTGATAGGCCCGCCCGCCTTTGGGCAACACCACGACCTGGCCGAACAGGCCGTTGCCGACGTTGCCGGAAGAACCCTCGCTGCCGAACGTGGCGCCATAACTGGTCGCCACGAAAGTGCCTTCGCGTTCGGCGTAGAGGGTGTAGCTGCGGCTTTGACCGGGCGCCAGCAGGGTGTTGTCGTTACGCCCGCTGTTGGCGGAAATATCGTTGATCGAGCCAAATGCCTGCAGGCCGTTGACCTGGAAACCCACATGGCGGTCGGCGACCTGAGCGTCGACGTGCAACTCGCCGTTGGCACCGTTCTCGTGGTCGCCGCCCTGGCCATTGGGGTTGGCCTGGAACGCCAGCAGGTTTTGCAGGTTGACCGTCAGACAGTCACCGGCAGCCACCCGCAGCACCAATGGCCGCGGACGCTTGTCCGGGCGCAAGGTGACCTGACCGGGCGTGGCGCTGCCGCCCTGGGTGATCAACACCCCGTTGGTGTCCACCACATCCGCGCGCAGGGCGAACATCATGCCGTTGGGGTTGTGTGCGCCGAGCCGGTTGAACATCAACGGCTGGTCCATGGCCACGACATTGGCCACCAGGGTTCGCTGGCACTGCACCGCCGCCTCGGCCAATTCGCCACCGGCGAGCCATACGCCGGCGAGCAAGGCCAAGCCTTGCGGTCTCTTTAACCAGCGACGGATGCCATCTAGTTCGATGTGAGAGTGCAGTTGCGCGCGGATCATTTGGATAGGCCTCCAAGTCAGCACAAACATGGTTGGGCTTCGGCACCGCAAATATCGCGCCAGATGCAAATCAAGTTTGAATTCAACTAGTTGAGAACTAACCGCCCACAATCGGGGAAATACCACCTCTCTTGCTTAGTTCCCCACTTTCCCCAAACCTATTTCAAAGTATGTATGAGAAACCTGCATGACTCCCGCACGCGCGATTATCTGTCATGGAGACGCTCTCGATAACAAAAATTCGGGGATTTAGTTGTCGACCGCAAATGACAGTATCAATAGTGAAACAACTTGGACCCTATAAAGATGTGACCTACAGTTCAATTCGAGTTCCCCACCAGTGGGTGATTTCCCCCACCAGCCTCTAGTTCGACAAACACGAAGTTCCCCCAGAACTTGAAATTAACTGAATTCCGCAACCCTCGACATATTTTGTCACACTTCTATCGAGGCACCGTTCCCGCCCAATAAAACGGGAACACGGAATCAAAATCGCCCTATGAAAAACCAGATCTCTTCATTATTCCCGGAGCACAGCCCAGCACCCTGACACCGCCGAATCCATTACCCAAGCCGACACCTGACCAACTAATTTCGATTGGGTTAATCCGTTCATGACATTTTCAAGACAACTTCCAAAGGATTAAACAGGCACGAACGTTGCTGATGCCGTTTCAGAACCCTTCGACCGAGCTGCACCCCCAGCCTGCGTCATTTCAAGAGGACTGAATCATGCACAACAGATTGACCCTACTGGCAAGTTCGATCCTGCTGGCGTCACTCGGTGGCGGGACGGCGCAGGCGGCACTTTACGCCGTGGACCCGGGTGTTCCAGGAGAACGCCCCTACCCCCTCGATAGCGGCAACAAGACCGGATACGCCGCCTGGTATCAGGACACCCATGGCCGAGCCCTGGACCTGTGCCTGAGCAAAGCAGTCAGCTCTCGCACAGCACCCACCCCCGGGGCGCCGGCCTACATGTGCGTCCTCAACCCGGCACCCGGCGAGTTCGATGACACCCAACCCGTCGTCTTCCCAACCAACTATCCCGATGAGACCTTCTGGTACGCCGCGGACGGCGCCATCACCGACGCCGCCAGTGGCATCGACCTGGACTACGTTGCAGCCATCGAAGCGGCATTCAACGGCGAGGTCGCGGACGGTCACCAACTGAGCTTCGCCCGTATCCGCATTCGTGTGGATGTGCCCGTCGCCGGCGTCTACACGGTCACTCACCCCTATGGCGTGGAAGTGTTCAACGTCACGCCCGAAGAGTTCGCCGACACCGGCGGCACCCGGGCGATCAACATGACCCGCGATATCGGCATCGGTCCATCCGGGGACTACACCGGCGCGCTCAAGGGCGACATCGGCCCGTTCCTGCGCAGCGTCAATGGCCCTTACACCGAGACCAATCCGGAGACCGGCCAGCAGGAGAAATACATCGGCGACCCGAATCTGGAGGAGCTGGTGACCGGCAGCCCGTTCAACACCAACTACCTGCGTATCCAGGGCCCCAACGGCATCGATACCCGCAGCGACACCTTCTCCGTGTCCGGCAAGCTCAGCGCCGTGGACCTGCCGGCTCCGGCCATGGTCAAGCGCGCCAGCTATTCGCGGGGCAACTCCGGCGGTGACGTGGTCGCGCATCAGGATGTGTTCACCATGGCTCCGCCGCCGCCCGGGACGGTCAACTTCCTGGACAGTTCGGGCGCGACCGTGACCATGACCGAAGCCAACTCGACCGGCAGCTGGTACGGCCAGTCGACCGTCAACCCGTCAGTACCGTCGACGCTGCAAGTCACCGCCGACAACCACCTGGCGATTCCTACCCTCCTTGCCCCAACCACCGTCGCCGTGCAACTGACCGATCTGGTCACCATCAGCCGCGCGGAATACAGCCGCAGCAGCGGTCGACTGACCATCGAGGCCTCGACCAGCGACCGCATCACGCCGCCCAACCTGACCGCCTACGCCGGCAAGAGCGGTGCGTTGATCGGTGAGCTGTCGGGCGGTGCCGACAAGTCCCTGTCGCCCAACGCCGGCACCGTGCCGCCAGCGACCATCCGGGTGACGTCGGCCAACGGCGGCAGCGATACAGAAGAAGTGGTCATCGTCCAGTGACCCATCCGAATTCGGATCAAGAGCCAGGAGGTAACATGAACAAGTGGCCACGTTTCATCTTCAACACACTGAGCCTGTCCATTGCTGTGGCAGGCAGTGCCCACGCAGCGCTGCAGAGTTTCGACCCGGGTCCGTACACCCTTTCCACCGGCCGGTTCCCGATGTGGTACCAAGACTTCAACAACGTGAAGCTGGAGCTCTGCCTGTCCAAGACAACCAGCTCCCGCGCGCCGGGTACGCCGGACGCCCCGGGCTACATGTGCACCATTCCCGCCGAAGGCGGCTTCAATCCTGCCGAGCCGATTGTCTTCCCCAATAACTGGCCAGGCGAAAGCTTCTGGTTCACCGCAGACGCCAGCGTCGGCGACAGAACTTTCGGCATCGAGCAGTACGTCGCCGCCCTGGAAGCGGTGGCCGGTGAAGGCGAAATCGTCGATGGCGAGCAACACAACTTCGCCCGCATCCGGATCCGCGCCGCAGTGCCTGCCGCGGGAATGTACACCGTGCGCCATCCGTACGGGACCAAGGTGTACGTCGTTGCCGCGCCCGGACGGCGGGCGATCAACGACACCAGTGACATCGGCATCGCCACCCTCAACTATTCAGGGGCTTTGCAGGGTGCCATCGGGCCGTACCTGTACAGCGCGTCGGCCCCCAATAGCCTGACCAACGAAGCCGGCAACGAAATCGCCCGTTACTTCACCGAGACCAACCCGGAAACCGGGCTGCAGGAGAAATTCGTCGGCGACCCGAACATAGCCGAGCAGGTACGCGGCAGCCCGGTCCTCGATGATCAGGGCAATCCGCAGAACTACATCGAGATCTCCGGTCCCGCCGGCACTCTGCGCACCAACCTGTTCTCGATCTCCGGCAAGATCTACGACGACCGCACCCAGACGCCGGTGGAAGTGGAACGTGTTACCTATCAGCGTGACAGCAACGGCTCGCTGGTCGAAATCTTTGCCGATTCGTTCCGTACCAACAGCAGTACCCAGGCCGTGACGCCAGCTGCCTCGACGGTCTGCTACCGCACAACCCTCACGCTCACCGGCACGCCACCGGGCCCATGCCTGCCTGGCGCTAACCTGTTGACCGACAACAACGGCTATTTCCACACCCACTTCGCGACAGCGGGCGCCCCGCCCTCGGTGGTGGTGCTGACCGCCAGCGAACTGGGTGGCGCGAACAAACCCACCTCGGTATCGCGCACGCCGGTCGATGTGGTCAAAGTCAGCACTGCTCGATACGACCCGGCCAATCACCGCCTGACCATCACCGCGACCTCCAGCGACAAGGTCGTCAACCCAGGCCTGGTCGCCCAGGGCTACGGTCCTCTGCCGGTCAGCGGAACCCTGGTGGTCAATGACGTGGCCCAGCCACCGGAAAGCGTTACGGTGAAATCGGCTGCCGGCGGTTCGGACAGCGAACCGGTGAGCGTCGCCGGCATCGTCGATGTTCCGGGCGACAATGAGAAACCGCTGGCCGTGGCGGATAACGCCAGCACCAGCTCGGGCGTACCGATCACCATCAACGTGCTGGCCAATGACAGCGATCCGGACAACGACACGCCGCTGACCATCGGCAGTTTCGTACCGCCGGCAGCCGGCCAGGGTACGGTGGCGCTCAACGGCACCACCAGCCTGACCTACACACCACCGGCAACCAACGTTCCGCTGCAGGCGACCTTCAGCTACATCGCCATGGACAACAAAGGCCTCGCGTCGGATCCGGCAACCGTCACGGTCAACGTCAGCCCCAACCTGCCACCTGTCGCCAACAACGACACCGCGGCCACCCAGGGCGGAACGTTGACCCTCAACGTGTTGCTCAACGACGCCGACCCCGAAGGCAACGCGCCATTGAGCGTGATCATCCTGTCCCAGCCGGCGGCCGGTCAGGGCAGTGTCAGCACCGACGGCACCGTGGTGACCTACACCGCACCGCAGAGCTTCACCAGTGCCTTCACCACCACCTTCACCTACCAGGTCCGCGATGCACTGGGCGCGCTCTCGGCACCGGCCACCGTCACCGTGCAAGTCACCCCTCAGGTCACCCAGGAAAACCTGGTAGTGACCACCGCCGAAGCACGGTCACGCTCCAACAACCGCTACACCTGGGACCTCTCCGGGACAACCTCGGCGGTGGTCGGCAACACCATCACCGTTCAGGTCTCCACCGCCAGCGGACTGGTCACGCTGGGCACCGCGACCGTTCCGGTCACCGGGCGCTGGAGATTGTCGGCGACGACCACGACCATCGTGCCGAGCGCGAACAACCCGACGGTTACCATCCGGTCATCGCTTGGGACCGTGAGGACGGCGCCGTTGGTGGTTCAGTAACGCAAACGCCCCACCTTCGCTAGCGGAGGTGGGGCGTATCGTTTGATGGCGTGTTGATGTGGATCTGAATGCCGAACCCATACCTGTGGCGAGGGGGCTTGCCCCCGTTGGGCTGCGAAGCGGCCCCAAAAAGATGGGACTGCTGCGCAGTC